>JAHDBX010000054.1:0-3950 GCA_020630145.1 Gammaproteobacteria bacterium
GTCATATTAAAAAACTGTTTCTAATACACCTGTACCTGTTAGTTGGTTAACAGTCAATTTTTCGTTTATATAGTTAGCTTAGAAAAAGTAGGGGCTTTACTTTTATGCTTTTTTATTTTTGTGTCTCAATATGAGGATATATTCTTTTTCGAGACATTTTTCTATATTAAAGAAGGACGTGTTTAAAAGTAATAAAATCAATAGCATATAATGTACTTACTGGTTGGTACACAGTATAAAAAACCTTGCTGTTACCTATCATTGAAAAATTTCTTTATCTGTCTTATGTTATTTGTATAGGTAACTGGGTTATACACGTGTTTAAATGCAGAGTTTATATACACGAAATACTGTCCATATTTACACTTACGCTGAGTTAGCACATAGCATTTCTAAATTAGTTTTCACAATAATGTTGTTGCTAATAACAAAAAAGGTCACTTTACCAACTAGTCGTTCTGTTAATCAGAAATATTAGTTTTTAGTATCAGCCTTTTTATTGCCCACCAGTCATCGTGATTGGTAAATATCTCAACAAATAAATTGTTAGCATTTTTAGGTAGATTTTCTATAAGTGCAGATGTTGTACTTTTGTCATATATTTGATCATGTACGACTACTTTTGGTGTTGTACTTCTATCAGAGACAATTAAGCGGTAGCCATCTGATGCAACGTTATCCCAGCTTATGGTTGTTGTTGGTGTCGTGATAGTTTCATAAGAGGTATGACTAGTAATGTTAGCGTCTTGCAGAGTTCCCGAGCCTTTTAATCGATAATGTTTATGTGCCCAGAAACCATTCACTTTAGTGCTTAAAGATAGGAAAAATTCTGCTCCATTTTGGGGTAGGCCACTTATTGTTTCTTGGGTTATATATGTATCATAATCTTCATCGAAAAAGTCTCTTCCTTCTAGCGTATAGCTTTTAATTTTTAAGTGATACTCTTCGGCCTCAGTTACTTCATTCCAGCTAAATGTTTCTACATCAGATGTAAGTTGTCCAAAGTTAACATGGCTGTTTAGTTCGGCATCGCTGACTAAACCTGGCCCTGTAAATGTATAGTGCTTGCTAGCCCAGCCAGAGTGTTTTGTACGTAGCCTGAATAATATCTCTGCACCATTTATTGGTAAGTCATTAATAGTTGCTGATGTAGTACTGCCATCATAAGTTTCTTGGTGGAATATTTGAAACCAGCCTTTAGGGTCTCGAGTCACAAGTCTTAATTCATACTGTTCAGCGCCTACATCATTCCAAGTGAAGGTTTGGCTATTTGTACTAAGTGTTTGTTTGTCTGTATGGCTAGTAAGTGAGGCATTTTCAACAAGTTGAACACTTATCAGGTCATCATATGTACGTACCCACCAACCTTTATATTGGCTCCATACAAGTACAACAATATCAGCGCCATTATCAGGCAGGTTGTTAACGGTTACTGGAATGGCGTTAGGGTAAAATTCGTCGTGGTAAACAGTATTACTGAAGTAATCAAAGACTATAAAGCGATATTGTTCGACGCCAGGTACAGCATTCCACGTGAAAGTTTCATCAGTAGATGACAGAGTATCACCGTGGTCGTGGCTGGTAAGCACCGCGCTTTCTAGAGACTTAAAACCATAATAGTAATGATATTTTCTATACCAAAATTCGCCATGCTGTGTGTATAAGAATAAGGTCATAGCAGCATTGTTTTCTGGCAAACCGGTAATGGTAGCTGAGGTAGTATTACCATCAAATTTTTTATCATAAAATATTTGGTGGTTATAATTATTTTTAATAACTAGGTGGTAAGCAGTTGCATTTACGTCTCCCCATTCAAAAGTTACTGTTGATGAGGGTAGTGTGCTACTTGGTTTATGGCTAATAATATCTGCTACTAAAAAAATAAGTTTTTCAGCTTGTAGGGTGCCATCGTCGTTTAAATAGCCTTCAATTTCAACTCGTGTGTTTAGTTCTAGATTGTCACGTGTATTACCTATAAATATAGTTTGTCTGCTTGTATTTATAGATACATCACCAATTGTAAATTCTGAAGGATTTTTAAACTCAGTTATGAAGCCTTCTAATTGGATTTGTTGTTCTGTATCACCAAGTGTTGACTCCAGCTGTGTAATAGCCGTTGCTAGCGCATGGCCTTGTGTATTAAATGCTTGAGCATATATTTCTACTGTCATACCATCACTTAGAAGTGGGGCTGTAGAAATATCACGATAGTTAACAATTAAGTCGTTGATCTTAAATTGTTGGTCAATGGTATTTAGTTGGCTAATCTTTCCGATAAGACTGTAGGCATTTGCGGTTATGCTATCTATACGCGTCGCTGATAAATCACCATTTGCCAGTTTGAAACCGCTGACTTGAACAGTATCACCCTGTTTTAAGTCATTAAAGCTATTAAGGTTTTCTCCCCAGATCAAGTCATTACTAAGAACTATTGTTTGTCCTAAGACTATAATAGTCTTCTTCGATGTATTGAGCTCACTAATAGGTCCGTTGATATTGGTCTTATGGATAACTTCATTGGCTGTGCCATTGCTGTCATCTTTTAGTGTGCCTTTAACAAGGACGATTTGGCCCTTGGCAAGTGCTGATGGCTCAGATGTATTTTCATTGTTAATAGTTATTTGAGTGTCATCAAGTGCAAAGCGCACGCCATTAACTAGTAATTGTTTGTCAGTATTGCTAATAACGCCCACGGATGTAATCTGAATTAATTCAGGGTTCTCTGGGCCACCGGTACCATCAATGCCTGAGACTTTAGCATCGTTTTCTGTGCCACTACCCCCACAGTTAATTAGTACTAGGCTTAGTAAGCCTATAAGAGATAATTTAGTCGTTATATTCATTTATTGTTTTGCCTCAGTTTCCGTGACTGCAACAAAGCTTTCATTTTCACCTTCGATAAAATATAAGCCAATCCCCAAACGCTCGCTTTCTTGAGAGGAGTCGTTTGTTTGGTGCTGACTTAACCATGTATCGATATCAGTTAAAAACTCCATGCCTTTTTGATCAACTAGTTTGTAAAAATCATCTACAGCATCTTTACGTATAGAAATATTGGTTGCGCGTAAATCTATTTTTCCTCTTTCATTTATATCTTCTCGATACAAGTTGTGAAAAATAGTATTAATATGATCTATTAACATGCTGCTGCCTTGGTTAATAGCTTCAGGGTTTGCAAGTTCGGGTATTTCTTCGCTGTTGCCAAGGTAATTAGGTACAAAGTAACGTTTTTGTACTTTGACTTTTTCTTCGGCAACTTCAACTATAGTTTGTGAGCGCTTAAATTCGCGTAAGACAGTAATAACAGCAATATCACCCCCATAAGACTTTACTAAATGCGTAAAGCTGGGTGCGGGGCCATCAATGGCAATATCTAAAGGTTGCCCGTTTGTATCAATGTATTCCTTCTCTTGATGCCAGGCAGTCAATATTTTAGACATGCGGTCAGGAGCAGCTTCTATTGCTTCTATTGCTGTGGTTTGGCTGATAACGCGTTTGATTTCTTTGCGATCTAGCCCTGTTAACAAGGCAATACGAGCCATATTGGTTGGCCTACCCTGAAGGCCATATTCAGCGGCAGATATACGCACATACAACAGCTTTGTAATAGTTGAGAATTCTTTATACGTAACGCCATTACGCAAGGCTAAGCGAACAATACCGCTTAGGAGTCGATAGAACGATTGGGAGATAAGTTTTTTGGCGGCATTTCTCATAATAATGGGGAATTTAAACCCTAATAAGCTACAAAAGCAATGTTTATCTGTGTTTTATGGCTAAGTTATGTATCAATTTGTATTTTTTCCTTGTTTAGGTATTCTCATTATTTCAAAATACAATAATAGGTTATATATTACCTATTATTGTATTTTGAAATGTGTATGGGAGAAATCGTGGGAATAATTCTTGGTGGTTTGTTAGTCGTTGTTTTTTGTGTTTTTCCTGTAATG
>JAHDBX010000054.1:4050-8269 GCA_020630145.1 Gammaproteobacteria bacterium
ATATTAGCAATCATAGTCGCTACTTTTATATCTAGTATTGTTGTTCCGTTTTTGCCAATGGCTTCTTCTAGTAAGGTATTAGTTTATGTATATGGTTTTTTAGTTGCAGGTTTTGTTTATAAAATGATGTTGCAAGCTAGTTATATAGTGAGTGTTTTAATAGCATTAATGTCTACTACTGTTAGTTATCTTGCTTTGTATATAGTCCATGCTTTAATTACATAGTCGGGACTAATAATGTAGGTTGCATATAGTGCTAGGTACATTAACAAACCCTATCTATTTTTTTCGGTTAAAAATTTAAGATGGTTTCATTTCATACCTTATAAAAAAATTTCACTTGAGTATACAGGCGCTTTTTATGTCATGCATTGCTTGATAAACAGGGCTGTCATACATTTAACGAGATCTGAGCGTATAGACTAAAGTTCAGTTTATGAGTTAACACTTCATTTATACAATGAGCGTTGTTTGGCAGGTGGTTTATGGATCTTTGGTGGCTTATTGTGCCTTCTGGTGCATGTAACTTTAAGCAGTTGCAAAAACGTGAATGCCTCGCTATCGGTTGGGGTGAGTTAGGTTCTCTTGAGCGTTATATAAAAAAATCTAATGGTCGTGAGCGTTTGCTTAAAGGTTATATTCAAGTTGTTGGTGACTCGGTTTATTATGGTGATAATGCATGGCCTGTAGATAGAGCGTTCGATCAAGTGCCTGATATTTTTATACGCTTAATGCAAATAAAGAATAATGACCTAGTTGTTGTTATCGAAGTGGGCAGCGAAATAACTTATGGTCGAGCTATGGTTCGCGGTATAGCTCAGGTGAATATTGATGCAGCCAGTAGTTATCGCTATGATGAAAAATATAAACATTCACATTGCGTTTGCCCCGATACAATATGGTATGAGTGGGATAGAGTTAAGATGGGTGAGTTACAAATGCCTCAAGAAAACTTTCGAACACTTACCATTAATAACGAACAGATTGAAATTGCTTTGCAGGGCCTTGAAAGAGTCAAAGACCCTGAAAAAGCAAATTGAAGTATATTAATTGAGTTTCACATCGTAAACCCAATATTATTTAGGCATATATTTTAATACGCAACTGATGATATAAGTCTATTTTTCTTATAAAAAGGCTGTCTATGCTTTTGTTGTAAGGCAGTTTTGAATTTGTTCTTGTATGCCTTTTTCATCTAATTTTACATCTGCAAGCATTTCTTCACGTGTACCATGTTGTGTTACGTGGTCGGGCAGGCCAATGTTACTAATATTAATGGCGTGCTCAGCCAATAGCTCATTTACGGCGCTGCCTGCGCCACCTTGTAAAACATTTTCCTCAACGGTAATAATATGTTTGTGTGTTTTAGCTAATTCTAAAATACAGTTTTTATCCATTGGTTTAACAAAACGCATATTCACAAGTGTTGCACCTAATTCTTTAGCCGTATTTTCACAGAATGGTACTAATGCGCCAAAAGCTAAAATAGCCACTTCCTTACCTTGTTGGCGTATTTGGGCTTTACCAACTTTAAGTGTTTCACTTGTTGGTGTTATGGCAATACCTGTACCGGAACCACGTGGGTAGCGTACAGATGCTGGGCCTTTGTAAGCATAACCCGTATTAAGCATTTCGTAACATTCTTGTTCATCAGCAGGAGCCATAATTAGCATGTTCGGTAAGCAGCGCATAAATGAATAGTCATATACGCCAGCATGAGTTGGGCCGTCTTGCCCTACTAAACCAGCACGATCTAGGGCAAACAGCACATCTAAATTTTGTATCGCAACATCGTGTACCAATTGGTCATAAGCACGTTGTAAAAATGTGGAATAAATAGCGACCACCGGTTTAGCACCTTCGCAGGCCATGCCCGCAGCAAGTGTTACCGCGTGTTGTTCCGCTATACCTACATCAACATATTGTTTTGGGTAGCTGCTGGCAAACTCTACCATGCCAGAGCCTTCACGCATGGCTGGTGTAATAGCTATTAACTCAGATTCTTTTGCAGCGGTGTCGCACAACCAACGGCCAAAGATAGCTGAGTAGGTAGGTGCGCTAGGTTTCTTGCTGCTAATAATACCTTCTTCTGGTTTGAAAACACCAACACCATGATACTTTACAGGCTCTCTTTCAGCTTTAGCATAGCCTTTACCTTTTTGCGTCACAATATGCAGCAAGCGAGGGCCATGGTGGTGTTTTAAGTTGTCTAGTACTTCAATCAGGTCATGAATATTGTGGCCATCTACTGGGCCAAAATATTTTACACCCAGTTCTTCAAATACGGCTGCTGGAGAAGCAATACCTTTTACATATTCTTCCGCTTTTTTTGCCATTTCATGTAGTGGTGTAGGCAATACTGATTTACCACCTTCACGAATTTTATTATATAAATCACCACTTAGCATTTTAGTCATTGAGCGATTGAGGGCACCGACATTAGGCGAAATTGACATATTATTATCGTTGAGTACGACTAGCACATTACTTTGTGTATCACCCATATGGTTTAAGGCTTCATAAGCCATACCACCCGTTAATGCGCCATCACCAATGACTGCAATGGCTTGTTGGTTTTTATTTTTCTGGGCACTGGCTATTGCCATACCGAGTGCAGCAGAGATTGATGTACTTGAGTGACCGACGCCAAAAGCGTCGTATTCACTTTCTTCACGCTTAGGGAAAGGCGATAAACCTTTGTGTTGGCGAATAGTGTGAATTTGGTCGCGTCGTCCGGTTAAGATTTTATGTGGGTAAGCTTGGTGGCCAACATCCCATATTAATTTGTCTTCTGGGGTATTGAACAAATAATGCAATGCAATGGTGATTTCTACTGAGCCAAGGTTAGAAGCAAAATGACCCCCTATAGCTGAAACCGAGTGAATAATGTATTCGCGGAGCTCGTCTACTAATTGAGGTAGTTCATGCTTGGATAATTTACGTAAGTCCGCTGGTGAATCAATATTATTCAGTAGAGGATAGTCTTTGGTATTGTTTGTACTCATAGGTGCATTATTGTAGTGTTTGGCGACAAGCTTTTACACTTATTTTTTAATTAATGATTACGCTGAACAATATAGCCGGCCAAGTCCCTTAAGAAATTGGCATTATTATCAAAGCCTTCGAGGCTATTTATTGCATTTTTGTAGAGCTGCTGGGCTTTGTCTTGCGCGCCATCTAAACCCAGTAAAGTAACAAAGGTTGGTTTATTTAAAGCGATGTCTGCACCTTGTGTTTTGCCTAGCGTGGCAGTATCAGAGGTGATATCTAATATGTCGTCTTGAACTTGAAATGCGAGACCTATAGCGTTTACATACTGTTCTAAAGCATTTTTTTGCTCTAGGCTAATAGTATCTTTGGCTGCAATAATGGCTAATTTTACGGACGCTTCGATTAAAGCACCGGTTTTACGTTTATGCATTTCTGTGAGTTGTGGAAGCGTTAAAGCTTGGTCTACAGCTAAACAGTCTATTGCTTGGCCGCCAACCATGCCGGCAGCGCCTGCTGCGTGAGCAAGCAGTGCACACATATCTAAGCGTACTTGCGTATTATGATTTTGATCTTGTGTAACAATATCAAAAGCTAGTGCTTGTAATGCATCGGCTGCTAATATGGCTGTTGCTTCGTCAAACTGTATATGACAAGTTGCTTGGCCTCGACGTAAGTCGTCATCGTCCATAGCGGGTAAGTCATCGTGGACTAAGGAGTAAGCGTGAATGCATTCTATTGCCGCTGCTGCACCGTTTAATTGTTTAGTTGGTATACCGAGGGCTTCGCCTGTTGCGTATACTAAGGCAGGGCGTACTCGTTTGCCGCCCATTAATGCTGCATAGTGCATAGCTTCATAGAGACGTGTTGGGTGCGTGGTTGTGCTAGGCAATAAGGTTAATAGAGCTGAGTTAACTTGCTCTTGATATTGAGCAAGCTTTTCTTTGAATAGTGACATAATGATTAAAGGCTTGGCTGTTTAGTCGGCTTGAAAGTCTTTGAGTGTGTCGCCATCTGCATTTTCCGTCAGTATTTGTATGCGTTGTTCTGCATTGCTTAATGACTCTTGACACTCACGCGCAATCTTAATGCCTTTTTCAAATTGTTTTAAAGAGTCATCTAAACTCAGTTCGCCGGCCTCAAGCTTTTTCACTAAGTCTTCTAGAGCGTTCAGGTTTTTTTCAAAATCAGCAATATTATTTTTTTTACTCATAACTATGTTCGTCTTGTT
>JAHDBX010000055.1 GCA_020630145.1 Gammaproteobacteria bacterium
TGGGACGATATCTACTAATGATGACTGTAGAGTGGATACGGAAAATCCATACTATCTAAGTAGTAACAATAATAAGGGGGAATCTAAGCATGAGATGCTTTTCTGTTTTCGTTGTATCTATCGTTGTATTATTATCCTTGTTCGTTCAGTCCTCAGCCTATGCGGCTTCATGTAGTTACCGCGCTTTTAAAATCAATGTATCGTCGTCGTTAAATGTGCGTAGTGGTCCCGGCACAGGCTACTCTAAAATTGGCTCCGTCTATAACGGTCAAATTTATATTCGTGCTGGCAAAGACTATGGCAGCTGGCGCAAAATTTGGTACGACCACCGTGCTGGCTGGGTACATAAAAACTATGTACATACACCACCGAATATTACTTGCAAATCTGTTACGGCGGCTAACTTGAATATACGCTCAGGTGCTGGCTATTACAGCGTGGTGGGTACAGCAAAGCATGGCTCACTTTGGCATATTGCTGGCTATAGCGGTGCTTGGCGTAAGATATATTACCGTGGTGCAGCAAGATGGGCACATAACTCGTACTTAAGAGAACCCTATGAATATCATAATATGGGGTTCTGGAATGGCAGCACAGTAAAAGCGCAAAATAATTGTTACGCTTACGCTACCAATGCAGCATATAACTATAATCGCTTTAACTCGGTTGATACCAACAAGTTTGCTCACCCAGGTGTTGGCAGTGGCAGACCTAAGCCTAATAGCAGTGAAGTCGGCAGTTGCTATGAAATGAAAAAGCGCTCTAGAGGCGATGGCCTTACATCCGAAAGAACTAATATCGATAGTCCACCAACCTGTTCATCACCTAAATGGCGAGTGGCGCTCTATACCGGTTACAAACCTAATAGCAGTAGTATTAAGGATTACCATTGGTATCGTTACCACGATGAGCGTTATTACTGGTCAGGCAAAGCAGGCCCCACAAGCGCGACTAACCGTGATGCATCAGGCAATGTCATATATAGTCTTAAACATGCCAACCATAACTATTCCAACTCATCAACAGGAAGCGGTTTTGTTTATAGTTTCTGTGCTTATTACTGCGCAGACCCAACCAATATGAATATAAGGTAAGCAACAACTGCACAGGAGCTTTTGCTTCTGTGCAGTTATTTTATACATTATGAAATATATTTATTTACTGCCCATTATTACTATTAGTTTTATTGCGGGCTTTGCCAGCAACCAGTGGTGGCATATGCCCTTGCAAGAAAGCATACCCTCTAGTCACGACAACATTGCTACAAAAACGGTTGCCAAAACAAGTCAACCATTAATAAAAGCTGCACAGGTAAATACAACACAAACCAATACACAGTTTGATCATTATGCAGATGAAAGCCATTCGGCAGATGTAACTTATGAGGAAGTTTCATTTCAAGAAATTATCGATCCATTGAATTTGCTCTGGGCAGATTTAATGGAACAGTATCTACAAAACGATACGACCAGCCTGGAACTACGTGAACATAAAGCGCGTTTTCAATTAACGAATTTAGCACTGGATAACCCGCCGATTTTAGACGAGTTACTGCAACGCTATCAACAAGAAAACGACCCAGCCATGCAAGAGTTTTTAAGCACTGTGTTAAGTGACTTGCGTACACCAGAAGTGCTTGCTTTAGCAAGCGATATGGCACAAGGCCAAAGTACTGAAAAACAAAAGAGTGGCTTTACACTGCTGTCTAGTTTGGCCATGCCTTTACCCGAGATACGGCAGCTTGTGATGAACACCTTACAAAACAGCCAAGATGCTGAACTACAGAGTCATGCGGTTTCGGCTTTAACACTTGATGTGGTTGCCCCTGCAGAGCGGCAAGGTATTGAAAAGCAATTAGACGTACTATTTAGCTCAGACCACCCACAATTACGTGCACAGAGCATTATAAAAATTGCGGAGTGGCAGCAAGGTGAGCATGTCATTAATCATATCAATACTGCTCTTGCTGATGAATCAGCGCTGGTTAAACTTGCCGCGATGACAGCCATATCTGACAACAAGCTTAATGACGCAAGTATCAAGGCTCTACTGCTTACCTTAGCAGAAGATAAAAACGAGCCGGACATTATCAAAGCCAAAGCCGTGAATACCTTGCAACGATACTCGCTTAATGAGAGTGAGTATGAAACGTTTATCAAGCTGCAAGCCGAACTGGAAGGTATAAATGAAGATGCAAGCGTATCGCAAGGCTAGGCTGCTCGCCTTGCGATATACCTGCGTATAACTTACTCTACTTTATGTACATGCAAGTCTTGTTGCGGATAAGGGATAGAAATGCCATTTTCGTCAAAGGACAATTTAAAGCCTTCTAGCAAGTCCCAATATACTGCCCAATAATCTTCTGTTTTTACCCATGGGCGCACGGCAAAGTTTACGCTGCTATCTGCAAGTTCATGCACAGCTACAACCGGTGCAGGCTCAGGCAAAATACGCTTATCAGCCTGCATAATATCTGTCATCAGCTGCTTAGCCTTTTTAATATCGTCTTCATAACCAATACCCATCACTAAATCTATGCGGCGACGTTTACGGTTTGAGTAGTTAGTAATACTGCTTTCGTAGATTTGCCCATTGGGCACAATCACTGATTTATTATCAGGTGTGCGCAATGTGGTGCTAAAAATATGCACATCTTCAACCACACCGGATACACCGCCCGCTTCTACATAATCACCTGCATCGAATGGCTTGTTAACAATTAACATGACACCCGCTGCAAAATTTGATAACGATGACTGTAACGCTAAGCCAATCGCCAAGCCTGCCGCACCAATAAGCGCCACCAAGGAAGTTGTATCAACACCTAGGCGGTTTAAAGCCGCAATCACAACAACCAAGGTACCTAATGCTGATAATAGTGAGCAGATAAAATCTGCCAGCATATCGTCGGTTTTATTTCTATCCAGGACCTTGCGAATACCTTTGACAACCATTTTAACCACCCAACGACCAATTACAAAAATCGCTAGTGCAATCAAAAAGTTGGTGACGTACGACATATAATCAATTTCCGTCAATTTGGCCAAATCAAATCCAGCAATTTGGGCTACTTCTTCTTTCTTCACAGGTAATTCCTCTCGTAATCAGTTAAAATTGCATCATTCTTATTTTGCCAAAATAAATAACTCTATGACAGACAACAAGCATCCTGAAAATACTGCCCCTACAACGAACTTTATTCGTAACATCATCGATGACGATATTGCCACTGGCAAACACAGCGGAATTATTACACGTTTTCCGCCTGAGCCAAATGGCTATCTACATATAGGGCATGCAAAATCTATCTGTCTGAACTTTGGAATTGCCGAGCACTATCAAGGCCATTGCAACCTTCGCTTTGACGATACTAACCCGGAAAAAGAAAGTGAAGAGTATATGCACAGTATCCGTGAGGATGTCGAGTGGCTGGGTTTTGAGTGGAGCAAACTACAACATGCCTCAGACTATTTTGAGCAACTCTATCACTTTGCTATTGAGCTTATTAAGAGCGATAAGGCCTATGTTGAGGGTTTATCCGCCGATGAAATACGTGAATACCGCGGTACGTTAAAAGAAGCGGGCAAGAATAGTCCTTATCGAGACCGCCCAACTGAAGAGAGTCTGGACTTATTTACCCGCATGAAAGCCGGCGAATTTACAGACGGTGAATACTGCGTGCGCGCTAAAATAGATATGGCAGCGCCCAATATTAATATGCGCGACCCCGTTATTTATCGTATTAAGCATATGCATCATATTCGTACCGGCGATGAATGGTGTATTTACCCCATGTATGATTTTGCACATTGCTTATCTGATGCCATTGAAGGTATTACACACTCACTCTGCACCTTAGAATTTGCGGATCACCGTCCACTATATGACTGGGTAGTAGAAAATGTGAACTCACCAAGCACGCCACGTCAGTATGAGTTTTCGCGCTTAAACCTGAGTTACACCATTACCAGTAAGCGCAAGCTTAACCAGTTGGTCAGCGATAAGCACGTAGAAAGCTGGGATGACCCACGCATGACCACCCTATCGGGCTTGCGCCGCCGCGGTTATACACCTAATGCTATTCGTACTTTTTGCGAACGTATTGGCATCAGCAAAAACGACAGTGTGATTGACATGAGCACCTTGGAAGACTGCTTGCGCGACGACCTTAACCAGACGGCACTGCGCCGCATGGCCGTGCTAGACCCTATTAAAGTCGTTATTGATAACTTCCCAGCCGATGATATTCTTGAAGTTGCCGCAGCAAATAACCCCAATGATGAAAGCACGGGCAAACGCAAAATACCTTTCACACGTGAAATATATATTGATGCTAACGATTTTATGGTTGAGCCTGCGCGCAAGTATTTCCGCTTAGCGCCTGATCGAGAAGTTCGTTTGCGTGGCAGCTATATTATTAAGTGTCATAACTACCTTAGCGACGACAATGGCAAGGTGACTGAAATACATTGCACCTATGACCCTGAGACACTCGGAAAAATGCCGACTGACCGTAAGGTTAAAGGCGTTATTCATTGGGTATCGGCAAGCGAATGTGTGGATGCTGAAATACGTTTATATGAGCGCTTATTCAATGTTGAAAACCCAGCGACCGAAGCAAACTTCTTAGATGCTATCAACCCGGATTCCTTAGATATTAAACAGGCCAAAGTTGAACCTATACTCGCTGAAGCACAGGCGAATGAGCGCTTCCAGTTCGAGCGTGTTGGCTATTTTTGTGCGGATAAAACCAGTACAAAAGATAAATTGGTATTTAACCGTACAGTGACATTGCGTGATAACTGGGCAAAGAAAAAATAATGCTCGTTGACAACTACAACAGGCATATTCATTACTTGCGCTTGTCTGTCACCGACCGTTGTGATTTACGCTGTACTTATTGCCTACCTGAGCAATACAGTGATTTTGAAGAACCCAGCAATTGGTTAAGCTTTGACGAAATTGAAGAGCTCATTCGGGCCTTTGCTAGTGTTGGTGTAGCTAAAATTCGCATAACCGGTGGCGAACCGCTTACCCGAAAAAATATAGACCAATTGATTCCTCGCCTTGCACGCATTAATGGCATTGATGACTTATCGATGAGTACCAATGCAACGCGCCTCGACAAACTCGCGGCACCACTTGCCGACGCGGGTATAAGCCGTATCAATGTCAGTTTAGATACACTTAAGCCGCAGCGTTTTAAAGACATTACTAAAGGCAAGTTAGATAAAGTGATTACGGGTCTTATGGCAGCAAAAGCTGCCAAGCTCCACCCGATTAAAATTAATATGGTCGTCATGAAAGGCGTTAATGATGACGAAGCCGAAGATATGGTCGATTTTTGTATGGAGCATAACTTCACTTTACGCTTTATAGAAACCATGCCAGTAGGCGACACAGGCCGCAGTGCATTTGACCAATATATCAACCTTGATGAAATTAAGCGGCGCTTGAGTAGCAAATATGAGCTACTACCTGCCCATTTAGGCCGAGGTATGCAAGGTGCCGGGCCCGCAAAATATTGGCAAATAGCAGGTAGCGATACCACCATTGGTTTTATAACCCCCATTTCTCAGCATTTTTGCGAAACCTGTAATCGCGTACGCCTATCAGCCGATGGCGTACTACATATGTGCCTAGGCCAAGAGCACAGCTTTGATTTCAAACCACTTCTACAAGCCAATGCATCACAAGCAGAGCTACAAGATGCGATTCGACATGCTATAAACTTAAAGCCCGAACGCCATGAATTTACGGAAAAACCTGACCAGGTCATTCGGTTTATGGCTAAAACTGGGGGATAAGCCCTTCTCTTTGGCGTACAGCCAATTTGCCCTAACACTGCTTTTTTCAAGCATTAAGGTACCAAAGCATCAACAACTATTAAAATAAAGGTTTACACATATACCTTATATATAGGCTTCTGAACGCCTATTTCGGCCTATTAAGTCAACTTCTAAGCGTATAAATTGCTTAAAAGTGCCATTTCAAAACAATAATACTTTGCATTGCATAGTATTATGTGTAAAATAAATCCCATGAATACATCTGATTATGAAAAATGGCTATCTCAGCTGCGCAAAGGTTACTTAGAGCTCTGCGTACTCAGTATGCTTGAGAAGAAAAAATCGTCTTACGGCTTTGAAATTTTGCAAACTTTTGAACAAGCCGAATTACATATCAACGAAGGTACGCTATACCCTTTGCTAAATCGCATGCACAAAAACGGGTGGCTTAATAGCCATTGGGAACCACCATCGGAAGGTGGTCACCCGCGTCGATTTTATGAGCTTAGCGAAGAAGGAGAGTCCTTATTGCCAAAGATGCAAGCAGCTTACCTGTCAAACCAAAAATCATTAGCAAAAATGATGGAGTTAACATGAATAACAAAACCTACCTTACTAAACTAGAAAAGTGTTTATCAGGCTTAGATAAACCAAGTAAGCAGGACATACTGCAAGAAATTAAAAGTTATACCAATGACTCTGATAGTCCACTTATAGATCGTTTTGGCTCACCAGAAGAATTAGCTAAGCAGTACTTAGACGGTGTTATTACCGCACCAAAAATATCGAAGAAAATATTTAACATTACTAAGAAGCTCATTATTGTCATGTCTCTCGCTTTTACTGCACTATTATTAACTGTTGGTATAGCAGCGTGGTATATAGCAAAAGACAAATTTAACTATGCCGACATCAATGCAAAGCAACTGGACACGAGCTCTGTTGTATGGAAAAGCATTGCTGCGCCAAGCGAGCTTAATATTCATATTAACCACGCTAAAGCTGTACTCTACTGGCATGATAAGGATACCGTTACCTATCAATGTTCAAGAGAGAAAAACCAGAGGATAGATAGTAATGTGCTAAAAATACATTCTGACAACTGTTTTCTATTTGTACCCAAGCAAACAAAGTCTATTAATATTAATGCTGCAAAAGTTGTTTTGGTTGAACCAGAGTCTTCTCTTGATATAAAAATAGATAAGACTAACCTTAAAATTGCTGAAAACGAAAAATTTTATAACTATGATATTACTGGTGAGCGCTATAAAGTCAGTAAAAATCTCAGGCAATCAGAAACAGCTGAAATTACACTTTCAATAGAAGCCTTTAAAGCGACAGTTGAAGAATACGAATACTAAGCAATACATAAGATAAAAACCATCTGGCCAATAAGTGAACATACTATATTTTCCTTATTGGCCTTTTCTTTACAGACAAATAAGCCCCAGACGTTTAAAATAGCACTAATTTATTACACAAGTTTCACCCATGCCAACAGTCAACTGGGAATCACTGATTCAGCAATGTCGCTGTGTTGACCAATTTCGATTCCGCCAGCAACTTAGAAAATGCAAAAAGCCTGAAGATAAGGCTGCACTAGAAAAGCGTATAAAGGCATCTATTGCTGCTGTTGAACACAAAAAAAGTTTAGTACCCACTATTAGTTACCCCGCTCAATTACCGGTTAGCGACTTACATGTAGAAATAGCAGATACTATTCGTCACAACCAAGTTACCATTATTGCCGGCGAAACCGGCTCAGGCAAAACGACGCAAATACCCAAAATTTGCTTAGCGCTTGGCTTAGGCGTACAAGGCTTAATTGGCCATACTCAACCACGACGTATTGCGGCACGTACTGTTGCTAGCCGAATCAGCGATGAACTAGCTGAAGATTCAACAAGCGAGATAGCCAAACAACTCGTGGCTTATCAAGTACGCTTTCATGATAACTCTACCGACAATACAGCCATCAAACTGATGACTGACGGCGTATTATTGGCCGAGATGCAACACGATCGTTTTTTAAATAAATACGATTCATTAATCTCAGAATTTTTCTAATTATTTTGATAAACTTTTTTATTATTCATAGACAAAGAAATTCTATCTTTTGAAATATGACTTATTTCATCAAGTTTATTAGAATTTTTCAAAGTTTTAAGATATCTAGATATTAAAAAATTTGATAAATGTCCACTCTAAAATATCTTGGGTATTTTGATATTATTTAAAGAAAGTTTTCGATTATTAGTATATTAAAAAGATGAATGAGGAACATTAGATGAATAATTGTTTAAATGATTTAAAATTCTATTTTTATCATTTCCTTTCGAATTAAAAGTATCATATACTAATGATGATCTT
>JAHDBX010000056.1 GCA_020630145.1 Gammaproteobacteria bacterium
GGCAACTGTGCAAACCATGCTCTCTCTTGATCCCTTAGCTGCTCATTGGCATAGCGAAACCACTGTACAGATAAAACATCGCAACTACTACCTTCTTCAAAACCGCAACCACAATCTTCCTGGTTTTCCGCTAATGATTCTTCGCAATTACCCATTAGACAATGCACACCCCAGTCACGAATTTCTGCAACCGTTTCTTTGGGTTCCGCACAATACGCAACTATGTCACCTGTACATATACACTGTTCCGGCGCTATATCCAATTGCTTAGCAACTTGACGTAGAGCCTGTAATGACTGGAGATTAGAATAAGGGCCGCCAAAGACTAATAGTGGCCCTGTTAATTCACCTAAATTAAGAATGCTTGATTTATGCATGCTGTTCTTTCTTTTGGCCTAAAAAGAAGCTGATACAACCAATCACTAATATAGCAATACAAATGATTAGTAACTTAGAGTACTTATGCTCGTAACCTAAGCCATCCATTATGCTGGTGTATTTTGAGCTTTCTAACATATATAAAACACCACCACTCAATGAAGCAATAAAGGTTAAAACTAATGGCCACAGTGCGATTTGCTTATTACCCCATATACTAAAGAAGATAACCGGCGCTAAAAACATAGACACCGTACCACTTACAGCAACAGCCGCATAAAGGTCTTTACTACCAAGCAATAAGAATAAACCACCACCTAATAAGAAGGCTAACATTACCCAGCGGCCATTTGCTGGTGTGGGTTCAACAATATTCATATCAACAGCGACTAATTTAGAAGCGCTGCTAAAGGTTGAATCGAGCGTTGAAACAGCTGAAATAACTAAAGCAACATTGAAGATAATCATGCATGGCTCGCCCACTAAGCGCGTTAGTGTCGGTATCATAGCTTCACCGTCTACTTTCAACAGACCTGCAAATACCCCTAATAAAGCAAATGCTAATATACATAAAATAGCGATAACAGCCGCATAGTTAAATGATTTTTTGGTTGTTTCTCTATCTGCTAAAAAGCCACGGTCCATCATAACGGGGTCATGCAATGGATAACTCCATACTTGCAAAAATGCTACGGCTAGTAACACCCAACCCGGGCTTTGTATATCAGGCGATGAGGACAGTACTTGCGCAAATGAGAAATCCTTATGAAAAAGCATAATACCAAATAACATAGCCAACGCCAGTATGACTAAAATAGCCTGAAAAACATCAGTACGTAATGAAGCACGTAAACCACCTGACATTGAATAACCAAAGGTGATTAAAGCAACCAAAACCATAGCAGCAACATACTCAAATGAATTGGCTACACCAAAAATAAGCCCTATAACCAATAGGTTAGAGAAAACTTCGCTTAATAAACGCAATATAATCACAACGTTATAGCAATGATCACCTACTGCACCAAAGCGCTCACGCATAAAGCTTTGGATATTGCCTTTGCCATGCTTAAAACGCAGGTGGTCAATAATAGCGCCACCCGTAATAAAGCTAAGATAATAAGCCGCATAAGCTAGTGCGCCGGCAATACCATAGTAAAAACCGAGAATAGCGGCTGTCATTAAAGAACGGGCAAATATCCACGTTGTTACCTGTGATAAAACCAGTGTCCATAAACCTGGCGCTGAGCCACTATCAGAAAAACCTTTAAAAAAGCCGTCAGCCGTTTGTACACGAGGCGATAAAAAGAATGAAATAACCGCAATTAGCAGCAATATGGAAATAAGATAGTACAAAATAGTGCCCTCAAGGTATCTTTATAACTTTATTATATGCAAAATAAGACATGTAAAGCGAATAAAGTTCCTGAGCCAAAGGATATTGTTAATTATCTTCATATGCAGCTCTGTTATGATTCATGCTCAATAACTGCTAATTTTATTCAAAATGAATGTTCTTTTGGCAATCACGCCTGTTTTCTTGATTATTCTATTCGGCTACCTCTGTCGATCGTCCATCCTGCCTGAACAAACGTTTTGGCGTGGTGCTGAGAAAATCACATATTTTTTGCTTTTCCCTGCCTTGCTAGTAAGCAAAATGATTAATGCCAACTTAAGTGGTATTCATTTTTTTGATTTGACTTGTATTATATTACTGTTGTTTTTTATAGCCACGCTGTTACTGTTATTATTAAAACCTATTTTCAAACTCAAAGACTCTGCGTTTTCATCTATATACCAAGGCGGCATTCGTTTTAATACCTATGTTGGTTTAGCCATTATCGATTCTTTATATGGATCTGATGCCCTAGTTATTGCCATCATTATTGCAGCCATTATGATCCCTGTTGTTAATGTTCTATCTGTATGTTTATTAGAGTTTTATAGCAATAGCAAAACCAGCTTCCTGAAACTATTGATATCCATTATCAGCAATCCTTTAATAATAGCTTGTTTAATAGGCATAGGTATTAATGTAAGTGATATTTACACGCCACTTTTTATTCAAGAAACCTTAAATATTTTTTCAAGTGCGGCACTACCATTAGGTTTATTAACCGTTGGCGCTGCACTGAAGTTAAATAATATTAAATCAAGCAGCAAGGCTTTAATTATTTCAAGTACAGTAAAGTTTTTAGTACTGCCCTCTATCGCTTACTTCCTATGTACATTGTTTGTTATTAGCCCAGCAGTACAAAATAATTTAATTATATTAACAGCTTTACCTACTGCTACCGCTTCATATATTCTAGCAAGGCAGCTAGGTGGCAATTACGAGTTAATGGCTACTATTATTACAGGACAAACACTCTTAGCAGCAGCAATTATGCCTTTAACTTTACAATATTTACTACACTGATTACAAAAAAGGCCAACAAATAAATTTGCCGGCCTTGAGTGAGTCAAATGAAATTAATGTTTTACCATGCTTTACGCGTATACTCACCATCTACTAATCGTAAAATGCCTAAAGGATTACTATTCTTTAATGTATCAGGTAATAAGCTATCCGTCATATTTTGATAAGCAACCGGTCTTACCCAACGATCAATAGCACGCCCACCTACTGAGGTAGCAGAAAATGTTGCCGCTGGATACGGGCCACCATGTTGCATAGCCTGACAAACTTCTACACCTGTAGGCCAGTTATTTAGAATAATACGGCCGACTTTATCGCGCAATTTATCAACTAACGCTGATGATTGCAGCAAGTCATTTTCACTAGCATGCAATGTTGCGGTTAAATGCCCATACATACGTTGCACGATCTTTAGCATTTGATCCGGCGTATCGCATTCAACAATTAAGTTGAATGGACCAAATACTTCATGCTCTAGGTCTGGATTTTCTAACCATGTATCAGCACTCACTTTTACAATTAGTGATTCAGCTTGGTTTATACCACCTTTTGCACCTGTTGCGACAACCTCAACACCCTTAGCAGCTTGCATTTTTTCAGCACCACTTTCATAAGCACTGTGAATACCCGCTGACAACATAGTTTGCGGTGCAACATTAGCTAAGGCTTGTTTTGATAACTCTATAAACTCATTTAGCTTGTCACCCTTAAGTGCAACTAAAATTCCTGGGTTTGTACAAAACTGTCCGCACCCCATATTCATTGAGGCAACAAACTCTTGTGCTAAAGCTTCTGTCTTTGTAGATAATGTTTCGGGTAACAAAAACACCGGATTTGTAGAGCCTAATTCACCATAAAAAGGAATGGGGGTAGAACGTTGTTTACAAAGATCAAACAGCGCCCTGCCTCCACCTAAGGAGCCAGTGAAACCAACTGCACTGACACGTAAGTCTTTTACCATATCTACACCAATACGTGAGATATCACTTGATAAGATAGAAAAAACACCCGCTGGCATTTCACAGATGTGAATCGCTTCATTAATTGCTTCGGCCACCAATATTGCTGTGCCCGGGTGAGAACCATGTGCTTTAACGATAACGGGGCAACCTGCTGCCAATGCTGATGCAGTATCACCACCCGCTGTTGAAAATGCCAAGGGAAAGTTAGATGCACCAAAGACAACAACGGGACCCATTGGTGCAGTTGTTAAACGCACATCAGGCTTAGGCAAAGGTGTTCTCTCAGGGTTAGCCGTATCTATAACCGCACGTACCCAGCTACCTTCATCTAAGGTGCTAGCAAACATACGTAGCTGACCACAGGTTCTACCTACCTCACCTGCTAAGCGCATTTCTGGCAAACCTGTTTCTAACATAGCACGAGCAACAATAGAGTCTTTTCTATTTTCTATTTGTGTTGCAATCTCTTGCAAAAATTCTGCACGCGCTTTATCGCTTGTACGGCTATATTTGACAAAAGCCTCTTCAGCAGCAGCACAAGCTATACCAACATGTTCTACAGTATTATTTGCAAAAGAACCTTCTATGGTTTCACCTGTTGCTGGATTGCTTGCCTGAAAACCTGTAGATGTACAATATGGTTTTGTAGCGATATAACTAATATTTTTCATTTTGCTTATTTACCCATTTATAATTTATATAACGACTTCATATAAGCCGTAAAATTTATCCCTTAACAGCACCTGCTGTCATACCTGTAATAATTTGTTTAGACGCCACAAATGTAAAAATAATTGGCGGTACTGCAAGCAACATGCCTGTTGCCATAATCACACCCCAGTCAATATCGTATTCTGTTAAAGAGTTAACGATTGTTACGGGTACCGTTCTTGTATCTCTATTCAGTAATGCATTAGCCAATAAAAACTCATTCCATGCTACACGGAAAGTGAAAATAGCTGCTGCCGCTAAACCTGGCTTTATAACAGGTAACACAACTAAAAAGAATATTTGCAAAGGATTAGCGCCATCCATTTTTGCTGCTTCTTCTAATTGAATAGGTACTTGCACAATAAAGCTTTGCAATATCCAAATAACGAAAGGCAAATTCATTGCAACATACACTAAAATAATACCGGTATATGTTCCATCAAGGCCATATTGAAAAGTCCAAATACCAAACACAGGCACCAACAATACTGCTGGTGGAACCATACGCATCATCAGAGTTGTTAAGGATACCGTGCCACGCCCCATAAAACGAAAACGGACTAAGGAATAAGCAGCCATACACCCTATTACAAGTGTGATTAGAGTAGACACTAAACCAATAAATAATGAATTACCTAATGACCTAGCAAAAGATGGGTCACAATAATCAACATGGTCTGGCTCATACCAAAGTACATTACATAGTACGGTTTCATAGTTATCAAATGTTGGCATGAATAATAAGCTGCTTGTGTCGCTCATAATTTCAACATTTAACTTAAGTGATGTTGTCAACATCAATAGTATTGGCCCTATCGACATAATAATAAGTACGATAATTAGTACATAAAATGCCGGGCTTTGTCTTTTTTCTGCAATGTTCATATTAGCCCTCTTCAACTGCTGCACGTAATTTAGCTTTTTTAGTTTCAACGATTTTGTTATACAAAAACATGCCCAGTGTTAATACAAGTAAAAGAATAAGTAGTAAATTCGACATTGCTGCAGCTACACCTAACTCACGGAACTCCGAAGCGGTTCTAGATATACGTAGCGCTAGAATTTCTGTTGATAAGCCAGGTCCACCGTTTGTCATAACCAAAATAACTTCAAGTACTTTAAAAGCATCGATTAAACGCAATAATAAGGTCACAATAAGTACAGGCATCATTAGTGGAATTTTAATACTGACCACTTGTTGCCAAGCGCTAGCACCATCTATTCTTGCTGCTTCAAGCACTGATTTAGGCAAAGACTGCAAAGCAGCTAATGACAAAATAAATATAAAAGGTGTCCACTGCCATACATCAGCAATAATAATTGAGATCAAAGACCATGTTGAATCAGAAAGCCAAGGTATAGCTTCAAAACCCCAGTCTTTTAATGTGCGGTTAAATACACCCACTGTTGGATGGTACATATAACGCCACATTAAACCTACAACAATCGGTGCAATCATCATAGGCAATATAAATATAGTACGTAGCACTGACATACCACGAATATTTCGATCTAGTAATAGCGCGAGTCCCACGCCCACTAGCATTTCTAGTATTACCACGCAAAAGGCAAACTTTAGCGTGACAAAGAAAGATTCAATAAAAGCCGCATCAGCTAACAAATTTGTATAATTTCGTAGCCCAACCCACTCTGCCTCACTGATTAACTGACTAGGGTTCCAATTAAGAAAACTCGCATAAACCATATATCCAATTGGGTATAAAAGTGCGATTGTCAGTACGATTCCTGCCGGAGCAAGAAACATATAAGGCGTAAATCTGTTTAAATTTAAGGAATTCATTACAGCTTTCCTAAGATAAATATGTTAAAAAGGTAACTAAGTTTTTGATGGAGATATACAGGGCAGTGCAATGCCCTGTATATACATGTACAACTTGGTCAAGTATCTAGTTTATTCCAGATGCAGAATAAGAGTCCCAAGTGTAATAACCTGCCTCACGCATTACTTCTTTAGAACGTTTGGCTACTCCATCAAGAGCTGTTTTAATATCTAAGTCTTCAGTTAACACTTTAGATAAAGTCGTACCTAAGTCAGCGTTGATTTTGCCCCATACTGGGATAATTGGACGCCAATCAGGATCTGCATATTTAAGTGCTTCACCAAATATTTGCATATGTGGGAATTTAGCATTCACATCTCTATCGCTATGTGTTGAATAACGTGAAGGGTTACCACCTGCTAAAGCAATTAATCTATCTGCTTTCTTAGACGTTAACCATTGCATTAATAAGAATGCCGCTTCTTTGTTCTTAGCATTCTTAGGAATACCAATACCAAAACCACCTGTTTGCGAACCACGACGTACACCTTTAGGGTGCGGAGCCCAGCCTACTTTACCTACAACTTTAGATAGTCTTGGGTTGTCAACACGACCAGCAAATATAGTTGAGTCTAAGAACATCGCAGACTGACCTTGCAAGAATGATGCGCCTGCTTCAGCAAAACCAAATGTCTTAGAACCTTCTGCACCACAGTTAACAATTTTCTTTAGTGCTTCAGCAGCTTGAACACCAGCAGCGTTATTCATAATAGGATTCCATTCGCTATCAAAAATACGACCGCCTAAAGGAGCAAGATGAAGTAAGTAAGCATGACTAGCATGATGACCTGATGCAGCACGTGATGCTAAACCACCCATACCTTTCTCAAGCTTAGGTATTCTGCATGCAAGATCAAGCATTTCTTCATACGTTTCAGGTACTTTAAGACCATGCTTTTTAAAGATATCTTTGCGATAACCCAAGATTGAAGTTTCAGAGCCAAATGGTATGCCATATAACGAACCTGTTGGCCCAGGTAAGTAACCTTTATTACCACCAGCAACACCGATATTACCTACATAACCATCAATTAGATCATCCGGATCATAACTAGGATCAGCAAGTTTTGGGTTCATAAAGTAGCGCGCAAGGTTTTCTAACTGATCAGCATAAACATAATCAGCTTTTGAAAATACCACATAAGCCAGTAAATCATAATCACCGTTACGCTTAGTTAACTCAAGCGTTTGCTTTTCACGCATTTTAAGATATTGCAGTTGATCAACTTCAACTCGAATACCTGTTTCTTTAGTAAATTTAGGCAACACTTTCATTACGGCATCGTAATGAGGGTGTGCAGGAAAATTCACTACTAGTTTTGTACCTTTGTAGTCATCATAAGGCCCAGCTAGCGCAGCAGTAGCTGTTGTAACAGCGGCTACAGCACCCAACATAGGCAATAGTACTTTTTTAGTTAAAGACATTTTTTTCTCCAGTTTAATCATAAAAAAACGACATCTATTTAAAACTCGCAGGTTATTATTAATATATTGCAAGTTCTGTATTCCGATCAAACAAGTAAATATCACTTGGATCAATCGAAAACTTTAAGGTCTCACCCACTGTAATGGGTGAGTCCGAATCTAATTCTATTGCTACTCGATTACCATCAATCTCTGAAATTAAAACAGACTGCGAACCAACGTACTCACAAACCATAATTGGTAAATCAATAGTGTTAGTTGTATCTTTTTTAACTTGTGTAAAAGCTGATGGCCTTATGCCGATACTCACTCCCCCAGAATCTGGAATCTGGTCTTTATTCTCTATATCACCAAGCTCAAACGTTTGCTTCTGACATTTAACCAGTAACTTACCTGCTTCTTCTT
>JAHDBX010000057.1 GCA_020630145.1 Gammaproteobacteria bacterium
CACGTACAGTTGGGCAGATTTATGCTTTGTTGATGGTGACTGAAAAGCCGCTAAATGCTGATGATATTACAGATGCGCTGAGCATATCCCGTTCTAATGTCAGCATGGGCTTAAAGGAGCTGCAGTCATGGCGCTTGGTTAAGCCACATCATTACCCTGGTGACCGTAAAGAATATTATGAAACGCCAAGCGATATATGGGATGTTGCCAGAATTATTTTTGAAGAGAGGCGAAAACGTGAATTAGAGCCTACACTCTCTATGTTACGTAATGAAATGATGCGAGACCCCGTGACGCCAGAGGGTAAGTATGCTCACGGTAAGATGATAGAAATTCATGATTTAATTGAAACGATGACGCAATGGGCAGACGAGCTGCAAAGGCTAAGTTCGCCAGATTTGGTCAAATTAATGAAGCTAGGGTCTGGTGTAACAAAAGTGCTAAGTATAAAAGATAAGGTAACAGGTAAGTCTAGGAAGGAGTCTGAGTAATTGCGCTACGGTTTATTGCTACTGATATTTATACAGGCTTTGGTTTTTGCCGAACCTATTCAGATTACTGACTCGCGTGGACGTATTACGTTTGCAGAGTCACCTAAACGTGTGGTTGTTGTCAACTGGACCATGACCGAGCAGTTATTAGAACTGGGAATAAAGCCCGTGGGTATTGCTGATATTGAGGGTTACTACCAGCAGGGTGGCAAGCCTTTAATTGATTCTGCTGTTGTGGATGTGGGTAAACGAACAGCGCCTGATTTTAAAAAAATAGCAGCTTTACAACCCGATGTTATCGTTGTTGGCTATTCTCAAAGGCCTTTTTTACGGGCCTTAGGCAAAATTGCGACAGTGGTGTATTTCAAGAGTTTTAGTCGCCGTTATAACAACGAAGAAAAGTCACGTCAGCGTTTTATGGAGCTGGCCAAGCTTTTTGGTAGGCAGGATGCGGCTGTGGAACGCTTGGCGCTGCGGGATAAAAGAATAGCCGAATTGAAACGGCAACTGCAAACCCGGTTTAAAAGCCATATGCCTACCCTCACTATGTTAGTGCCTGAGCGTAAACACCTTTGGGTATTTGCAGAGAATTCTATGCCATATTATGCAGCTCAGCAATTAGGCTTGGCTTTGTCAACGTCTTATCCAGTCAGCCAGTATGGCGTGCATAAACAAGTTTTGGCTGATTTGCCTGATGTAGCTGGCTTGTCGGATGAGCGTGTGTGCGTATTGTTGCTAGATGCTGGCAGTGAGGGCTTTAAAGCGCCTGTGGTGGCTGAAATAAGGCAAAAGTATAGTTGTGTGCGTCAATTGCCCGCGCTTCATGTCTACGGTGGTAGTGCTTCTATAGAGTATTTGGCCGAGGCAATCGTTGCTGCCTTGCTCGAATAGCGCTTTAAAAACAGGTATTTTGTCTATTATTTGTTGTGCGACTAGTGAAAGGCTAATAAAGTCGTTTAATGCCTAAAATTAAGTATTTGTCAGTCGATAGCTTGCTACCATTATGAGGGTTTTATTTGTGTATATGGAGTGTACAGCTTTACAAGAAAAACATAATGTTCTCTTGAGACAGGTTCTTGAATGTACTATAATTTCAATAATTACTGAAAATTCAGTAATTTCGAATGAAACTGATTTCTTTTGTTTATTGGCTTGAGGAAATAACGTGCCCCTAACGCTAAAGTTACATCGTGCCTTGATGGCACTACCAAAGTTCAGCTTGGCTGTACTGGCCTTAACCCTGTTGGGTGGCTGTGCAGATGAATTCATATTGCTTGACCCAAAAGGTTGGGTGGGTGTTGAAATTAAATGGCTGATTATTTTTTCTTTTTTAATCATGTTGATAGTCGTTATCCCTGTTTTCATTATGGCTGTGTGGTTCCCCTATAAGTATCGTGCAGCAAATAAAGACAGTGAATATAAGCCCGACTGGGAGCACTCAAATAAAATTGAGTTTTTTGTTTGGTTGGTGCCTTGTTTGATTATTTTAGTGCTAGGTGTTTTAACGTATCAAACATCGCACTCGCTTGATCCGCGCAAGCCTTTAGTATCTGAAAATCCAACCATGCGCATCCATGTGGTTGCTTTAGATTGGAAATGGTTATTTATTTACCCAGAAGATGAAATTGCCACGGTTAATGAGTTAGCATTTCCCGTTGATGTGCCTGTTGAATTTATTATTACCTCTGACACGGTTATGAATTCGTTCTTTATACCGCAGCTTGGTGGACAAATTTATGCGATGGCCGGTATGGAAAACAGAATGCATATCATAGGTAATGAGGTTGGTGTCTTTAAAGGCTATTCGGCGAACTACAGTGGCTTTGGTTTCTCCGGTATGAAGTTTAAGGCTAAGGTACTAGAACAGGCTGATTACGAGAAGTGGAAGGCGACCGTTAAGTTGGCCCCAGAAGCGCTTACAGATACGCGTTATGACGCCTTAACGAAGAAAACAAAAGACCATCCAGTGGAGTACTTTAACGCAGTGAATCCTTTAATGTTGAATAACATTGTTGAAAAATATACAGGTGAGCAAGATGGCCAGTAAGCACACAGTAATAACTGATCCGGATCCTATTTTTGGTAAACTGACTTTTGATTCAGTGCCTTTCTATGATCCTATTATTTTGACCACCTTTCTTGTAACGGTAATGATCGGCGTAGCGGTTGTTGGCTCGGTTCTTTATTACGGCAAATTAAAATACATATGGGACGAATGGATAACGTCAGTAGACCATAAAAAAATCGGTATTATGTATATCATTGCCGCATTGATTATGTTGATTCGTGGATTTTCTGATGCTTTGCTTATGCGTTCACATCAAGCCATCGCATTGGCTGATAAAGAAGGTACGGGTTATTTGCCGCCAGAACATTACGATCAAATTTTTACCGCGCACGGCGTAATCATGATCTTCTTCGTGGCTATGCCACTGATTGTCGGTTTAATGAATATCGTAGTGCCTTTACAAATTGGCGCGCGTGACGTTGCCTTTCCATTTTTAAATTCACTTGGCTTCTGGTTGTTTGCTGTAGGCGCAATGCTGGTCAATACCTCTTTGTTCTTAGGTGAATTTGCGGCTACAGGTTGGTTGGCTTATCCGCCGTTGTCGGGCATCGAATACAGTCCGTGGGTAGGTGTAGACTACTGGTTGTGGGCCTTGCAAATTTCAGGTATTGGTACATTAATAAGTGGTATCAACTTCTTTGTAACCATTATGCGTATGCGTACTAAAGGCATGACGTTAATGAAGATGCCAGTGTTTACTTGGACGGCATTATGCGCAAACGTATTAATTATTTTAGTGTTCCCGATTTTAACGGTGACAATTACACTACTAACTTTGGATCGTTACATCGATACTAACTTCTTTACCAATGAGTTAGGTGGCAACCAAATGATGTATGTAAACTTGATTTGGGCTTGGGGTCACCCCGAAGTGTATATCTTGATTTTGCCTGCATTCGGTGTGTTTTCTGAAGTAGTAGCAACGTTCTCACGCAAGCGATTATTTGGTTATACATCATTAGTATGGGCGACAGCTTGTATTATGTTCTTGTCTTGTATCGTATGGTTACATCACTTCTTTACAATGGGGGCAGGGGCAAGCGTTAACGCTTTCTTTGGTATTGCCACGATGGTCATTTCTGTGCCCACCGGCGTAAAATTATTTAACTGGTTGTTTACCATGTACAAAGGCAAAGTACGCTTTGATTCACCGATGTGGTGGACGGCATCTTTCTTCTTTGTTTTCACAATTGGTGGTGTAACCGGTGTCATGCTGGCGATACCCGCAGCTGACTTTGTTTTTCATAACAGCTTATTCTTAGTAGCGCATTTCCATAACGTGATTATTGGTGGTTCTTTGTTTGGTTACTTCGCAGGTATTACCTACTGGTTCCCTAAAGCAACGGGCTTTAAATTGGATGAGCGCTTAGGTAAGTGGGCATGTGGTTTGTGGACAGTTGGTTTCTTCTTTGCCTTTATGCCGCTTTATGCACTAGGTTTTATGGGCATGACGCGTCGTTTAAACTACTATGATAATCCAGTTTGGAATGCCATGTTATTGCTTGCGGCAGCTGGCGCTATTATTATCTTGATGGGTATTATGGTGCAGTTCTACCAAATCTTTGCGAGTATTCGTGACCGCGATAAAAACCGTGATCTTACAGGTGATCCATGGGATGGTCGTACGCTTGAGTGGTCAATTTCATCGCCGCCGCCATTTTATAATTTTGCAAAATTGCCTGTTGTGAATGATCGTGATCAGTTCTACGACGAGAAGCAAAATGGTACTGCATACCAGCAGCCTGAAAAATATAAGAAAATTCACATGCCGAAAAATACTTGGGCAGGTGTTGTAATCGGTTGTATTTCATTCGTATTTGGTTTCGCCATGATATGGCATATCTGGTGGATGGCTATTGCTAGCTTCTTGGGTATGGCGGTAAGTTATATTATTTATACCTTTACTAAAGAAAGCGAACATTACTACGTGCCAGTTGAAGAAGTGGAGGCTTTAGAAAGCGCTCATTATCAACGGCTTAAAGAACATAAAAACCAAGTTGACACATTGGCGGTATAAGACATGACAGATTTAACAGTGAACGCTAATCACGCAGCCGAACATGATGACGAAGAGCATCACGATTATGCGGGTGATGCGATGTTTGGTTTCTGGATCTACATAATGAGTGACTGCATGTTGTTTGCAACCTTGTTTGCAAGCTATGCCGTTCTCAGTAGTAGTTTTGCAGGTGGCTTAACGCCATTAGACTTATTTGACCTTAAGTTTGTATTTGTAGAAACAGCATTATTGCTATTTAGTAGCTTTACTTTTGGTATGGCTATGTTGATGGCTAAGAAGCAAGATATTAAAAAACTCATGCTTTGGTTAGGTATTACCTTTTTGCTAGGTGGTGGCTTTCTTGGTATGGAGTTGTATGAGTTCTATCACTTCAGTCACGAAGGTGCTACGCCGCAAACCAGTGCGTACTGGTCGGCTTTTTATGCGCTATTAGCTACACATGGCTTACATGTTTTTATCGGCATGTTGTGGATGATTATATTAGTTGTGCACATATTGAAAAATGGTTTAACGGAAGTCAATAATACTCGTCTTTGGTGTTTAAGTTTGTTCTGGCACTTTCTGGATATTATCTGGATTTGTGTATTTAGTATTGTATATTTATTTGGAGTCATGCAATGAGTGGTGGTGCTGAGCATGCTGCACACGGCAGCGTTAAAGAATACGTAGTAGGTTTAATTCTCTCTATTGGCTTAACTGTTATTCCTTTTGGTCTAGTCATGTCTGGTGCGCTAAGTCACCCATTAACATATGGCATTATTGCTTTATGTGCCGTAGGACAGTTGTTGGTGCAGGTCATATTCTTTTTGCATATGAACGGTTCAGCTGAGCAAATTTGGAATACTGTATCAGGTGCATTTGTTGTCCTGATTGTATTTGTGATTATGTTGGGCTCTATTTGGGTAATGAATCACCTCAACCATAATATGTTGTTAGGTCACTAACATGTCAGATGCAAAAGCAAATAAGTTAGCATTAACAGCGATAGGTGGTTTGTTGTGCGCGCTGATATTGTTATTTGCTTTAACTGTAAATATTGACTTAGAAGAAAAAGGGCCTAGCAGTTTTGGTCAGCTAGGTGGTGATTTTACAATGCAGTCAAGCCAAGGTGATGTGTCGCTCAGTGACTTTTCTGGTAAAGCAGTATTGTTGTACTTTGGTTTTTTACACTGCCCTGATGTTTGTCCAACATCGATGGTTACCATTGCTGATGCTTTGCGTAAATTGCCAGCGTCTAAGCTAGATGATGTACAAGTTCTGTTAGTTAGCGTAGACCATGAGCGTGATACACCTGTCAATGTAGATGAATATGCAAAATACTTTCATCCAAATATTACAGGTTTAACAGATGAAAAAGCGGTTGTCGATAAAGTGGTTAAGCAATATGGCGCCTATTATAAAATTAGTGATGATACCTCTGCCGAAAATGGCTTTGGTGTTGAGCATACTACACGTTATTACATGATTGATAAGTCCGGGCAATTAGTTGCAGCCTTGCGTGCAAGTTCTACTGCAAATGAATTAGCGACAAAATTAAAAACGATTATTTAGATTTAAGAGTCGGAGTAAGAAATTGATTAAAGCAAATAAATTCACAGTCCTGTTTTCAGGCATATGTGCACTTATATTAACTATGGGTGTGGCGCGTTACTCCTTTACCCCAATGATTCCTTATTTACAGGATCAAACGGGTATGACAGAAAGTCTAGCGGGCTGGTTGGCTGGTTGGAATTATATAGGCTACATGGCGGGCTTATTTCTGGTTTGGTTAATGGATGACTTAAAAGTAAAAGACTTTTTCTATCGTTATGGTTTATTTGTTGCTGTTTTTACAACAGCGATTATGGCTTTTCATGACCACACCTTAGTATGGTATATGAGTCGTTTCTTTGGTGGTATTGCCACAGCTTTTGGTTTTATGCTGGGTTCAGGCTTGGTGTTAAAATGGCTGCTGCACCATGGTTATAGAAGCGGTATGGGTACGCACTTTGTAGGTATTGGCCTCGGTATCGTACTAACCGCTTTGGTGGTTGATTTAGCATCTGGCTTTACGTTTAACGGTGAGTCATGGCGTATACAGTGGTTAGCATTAGCAGTGTTTGGTGCAATGATGTTTGTGCCGGCCATTTTGCTTATGCCTTTTCCTACGGAAAGTCAGTTAGAAGAAGCGCGTATTGATGATCGTTCTCATGAACCATCTAAAAAATGGATAACCATGTTAACCATCGCTTACTTTTGCGCAGGTTTTAGTAATACTACAAATAACACGTTTACGTCACTTATGGCCGAGTACGTTCCCCTTGAAGGGCAAGGTACGTTTATGTGGATCATGGTGGGTGTGGCAGCTATTCCTGCCGCTATACTATGGTTGCAACTGGCTTATCGCATCACGTTTTTTAATTCGATTCGTATTGCTTTTGTGCTTAATATTATTAGTAATTTGCTACTTATTTTTATGGTGAACTATGTTGGTGTATTACTTAGCTCTTTGCTATATGGTTTTTCGTTTATTGGTATCGTTGCCTTAACGCTCACAATAATAGGCAGGCGTTATCGCCACAGGGCAACAAAGGTGATGGCTCAGTTAACGTTGTTTTATTGTATTGCACAAATTATTTCACCTATTGTAACGGGCGAAATTGCAGAAAGAACGGGTAGCTTTAATATTTCACTTTATATTGTAAGTGGTATTATGGGCTTGGGTTTATTGTGTTTGTTGTTAATGAAACGTGAGCCTGTGCCAACGGCTTAAGTTTTTAATTCTTAGCTACTCTATTTGGGTCTTCGTTGTTAGTGTTTATGTAGTTAAGTATAAACACTAACTTCTTGTAGCTTTTTTAAGTTTCATAGTAAAGAGATAATTAAGCGTGATGTTAGCTATTAGTTTTAGCTGCCCTTAAATAATTTTGTAGCAGCTTATTGTTGCATAGCGCCTAGTATCAGATGTGTATCTGATGAGTGCTTGCCTCCGCACATAGCACATGCTAAAGCTGTTTCCTCTAGTTTGTTTTCTAAAGTGATTTTGTCTGCTTCTGTATTGTCAAGTGTGCTATTTGAGCTTGCCTCTATACTCTCTTTATCTTTTGTTGTGGTTTGTAATTCGGCGCGTGCTTGTGCTGCCATTTGTGAGGCTTGCGCAGCAACAGCCCGGTCTTGTGATGAAGGGTTTGCTGGTGCCATAGCGGCACGTATGATTTGCTCAGCTTTTTCTAATGTTGCTTCTGGGTCACCTTTAACTGGGGCGGTATCTATTTTTACTTCGCCGCTAACGGCATATTGTCTGCCATTAGGGCCGCGTTCATAAGTATAAGTGGGCGCACCTTGTGATAATTGACCTGCAGCTGCTTTATGGGCTTGTTCATGGGCACGTACTTCGCGGTCTCTAGCGCTGAGTTCACGTATAATTTGCTGCTTGCTAGCTTCGCTTTCGCGTAGTTGCGCCTGGCTGTTTTCTGCTTTTATTTTACCCAGACCTTGTTGCGGCTCGCTTGGTTTAGCGGCATATATATAGCTGTCATGTTGATGTGTTTGAATATCCATATAA
>JAHDBX010000058.1:0-2780 GCA_020630145.1 Gammaproteobacteria bacterium
TGCTTGTATCTTTGCGGGCAGAGAAAAACTGCTCTAGCTTTACGGCCCATGGCAGGGTACTTAAAAAAATTTCATCAAATTCTTCTATTAACTCGTCGGTACGAACTTCCATTGCAGCAATAGCTAAAGCTTTTTTGCTGCGAAAATGGTGATAAAGACTTCCTTTACCGATGTGGCTGTGTTCAAGTACTAGGTTAGGGCTGGTAGCGTCATAACCGCGCTCCCAGAGTAAGGTCTTCATGCTTTCTACTAAGTTTTCTTTTGTTGCGTTCATATTTCATGTTCCTTAATCTAAAATTTGCTAACTCATCATTACCAACTGACTAGTAGGTAAAGTCGGCATCTCTAGTAATATATTTAGATTATATTTCTAAGTTATTAAAACTCGCTAATAAACACTATGAACATTAATGAGACTATGAATATTAATTTGGCTTTGCTGAATACTCAATATTCTTTATGTAGCGTTGGTAGCTTAGTCTACTGTCTACATTAATGACGTTTTTTTGCCCATGGTTTTTGGGTTTTGATGCCTATGCCTATTGGTTTGCGTTGATTGCCTATCATTGAAGGGTCTTTGCCCCATATTGCTTGATAGGTGTCAAAGCAGGCTCCTCTAGTTTCTAGGTAGATGGCCAAGCCTATTAAGAGTAACCACCATGAAATCATGATAAGCCACATCCAGTTGTAGGCATTGGCTGCCCACATGCCGCTAACAATGCAATAGCTCGCAAGTATAAGTAGGCTGTACCCCATGGTTTTATGGAAGTATTCAAAGATGATCCTATGCTTGCTCATATCGTAGTGGTCGCCTGACATGCTTGGTTCAGTTGGGCCGCCTTTGGTACCTCTATATATGCCTGATAGTATTTGTATGCCAGCAAGTACAAGCACAAGCCAACCTGTTCTGGTATGAAAGTTGGCGCTAAGTACGGCTGTACTGCGGTATAGGATTAAAACAGTTGCAATAGCCATAAATAATGCGGCGCTGTATTGGCAAATTCTGTGGGTGTTCCACCAGACTTTATTATCGAGTTCTTCAGGCCACTTTTGCTTAGGCAGCACTTTGAAGTAGCGTGCTGCAACTATACCTACTGGTACGCACATACCCCAAGCGGCGACCATAAATCTGCCATGCCATGAAATGAAGAAGCCGACCTGATGAGCTCTGTCAACATCAATTGGGCTTAAAAGCCACTCAATCATGGGTTGTACCTATATATGTAGGTTTTTTGTCACTCGTTAAGTATTTATTCATTACCTTACTTTTTCCGCTTATCTAAAAAGTTCTTTAATTACCTTTATATAGATATCTTATAAAACCCTCTTTTGGTTTGTATATTGTACCAGATGAAGGTTTTTTTTCTAGGGTGAAAATGTTTTCTAAATCCTGTTTTGTTAGTAAGTATTTGATTTTTATAGTTTTATCGGTTTGTCAGAAATTTGCTATAAATTCTTTGCTTTTTCAACTGGTATGTATATAATACCAATTATGCCAAGTCAGTTAGCTGGCGATGGTTAGTCAATTAGCCCGATTAGTTTAATTATTGATTACAATTGGCCGCTTTTTAGTATCAAGAGGTAGTACTTATGAAAGATGTTTTTAATCCAACAACAAGCGTTTTTGCGGATGGTGGCAATATTCGCCGCCAAACATTAAAGCATCAGCTTGCTGATAAGTTGGCTTACATGATGTCTGCGGGTTTAATTAGATCGGGTGATTACTTGCCATCCGAACGTGAGTTGGCAAAAACTTTGGATGTAAGTCGCGAGACAGTTAGAGGCGCTATTCAGTTGTTGGCATCAAAGGGCCTGATAGAGGTGGCTCAAGGTGCAAGAACAAAAGTTATTTCAGGAAATTTAGGCAAGTGGAAAGAGTCATTTGGTTTAGATGTGAAAGATTTTGATGTGACGACAGTGAGTGATACTCGTCAAGTCATTGAGGTAGCGATTCTTCGTTCTGCTGCGATGAATATTAGTCAAAAAGAGTTAGATAGGTTGTCCTCACTTATAGAAGCCCAAGAGAAAATGTTCACAGACCCTGTTGGCTTCCATATATCAGATAGAGAGTTTCATAGCGTGATTTACTCGGCTGGAAAGAATGAGTTGTTAGAAAAGATTGCTGGTGATGTGTATTCGTACGCACTTGATGCTCGCCATACTGCTATGGGTCAAGAAGGCGCAATTGAGAGAAGTGTAAGAGAGCACTTAGCTATTTATAGAGCATTGGAGCACCATGATCCTGATGCAGCAGAAAGAGCCGTTGTTGGTCACTTGGATAGTATTTATAAATCAACCATGCAAGTGTTGAGTTAGTCGTAATTTATTGTGGTAGATGTTATGCATACAGTAGAAATTTTTGACGATCGAATTAGGCAAGTCTTATTGCCTGAAACGGTTGTAGAGAAATTGTGTACAGGTGCAGAGTGGAGTGAAGGCCCACTTTGGATTGAAGAATATGATTGTGTGATTTGGAGTGATATTCCTAATAATAGAGTTCTTCGTTGGTCTACAAAAGATGGTTTAAGTGTTTGGAAAAACAAAGCCAACTTTACTAATGGTCGTTACCGTGATTTAAGTGGAAAAATTATTCATTGCTCGCATGGTGGTCGATCAATCCAATCAAGCGATATTGATGGCAATAATTTTGAGACAGTCGTTGACCAGTATCAAGGTATGAGACTGAATTCGCCTAATGACGTAATTGTTAAGTCTGATGGCACTATTTGGTTTAGTGATCCACCATATCGGCCACTCGATCTACGACTATAGTGCCTGCC
>JAHDBX010000058.1:2790-8121 GCA_020630145.1 Gammaproteobacteria bacterium
ATAAAGAAGGTTTTAAAGCTGAGTCTGAACTAAAAGATAATTATGTGTTCCGCTATGACCCGACTAATGATGAACTGGGTATTGTTACTAATTTGGTGGTAGAGCCTAATGGTTTAGCTTTTTCACCTGATGAAAGTATTTTATACGTGTCGGATACATCTGCTGCATTAGCAGAAGAAGGTAATCACCATATTATGGCTTTTGATGTTGCTGGCGGCCGTTACTTAGATAATCCACGATTATTTGCTGAGATTACACTGGGCTTACCAGATGGTTTTCGTGTTGATGTTAATGGGTGGGTGTATACATCGTCTAAAGATAGCATACAAGTTTTTCATAGTGATGGCACCTTGCTTGGAAAAATTCACGTGCCAGAAATGGTGGGTAACTGCACCTTTGGTGGTCAAGATAGAGACTGCTTGTATATAGCTGCATCTACTTCACTTTATTGCGTTCGTTTAAAAACACAAGGCTTACAAAAGCCATAACAGTAGGTTAAAAACTTATGAGTCGGGAAATTTTATTTTTAGTTGAAAAGTGTAGTCACTGTGTCAGTTACTATGATATTGACTCAGGTGAGCGCTTGCATACCATTGAGTTACCTCAATTTCCACATGAAGTTGCATTTGACTCGAAAAATAAATTTGCTTACTTAGGCCATTATGGTGTTGAAACATCCGGCCACATTGGTAGTGGTGGGCATACCATCATGGTTATTGATGTGGAAAAGCGTGAGCATGTTCGCACAATAGATGTAGCACCTTATAACCGTTTGCATGGTATGCAAATGGATAACCAAGATCGCTTATATGCATTGTCTGAAGATAAGGCCGTTTTATTATCATTTGATAGCCCAGAAACTGCAGAGGCACCTGATAGGGGTGTGCAAACGGGTGGTTTAAAATGTCACTTGTTTGCATTATCAAAAGATGGTGAATTTGCTTATAGCATGAATTTGTTATCGCATACTGTCACAAAAATAAAACCGCATGACCCACTTTTTGCACCTGTTGCTGTTTCACCTGGAAAAAAACCAGAGGGTTACTGCTTAATTAATAATGATAGCCAGTTAGTTGTTACTAATCGTATTAGTAATACTATTTCGTTAATTGACACGGCTAGTATGGATGTCATTAAAACAGTTCCTTCACGTAATGATGCAACACGTATTTATCAGTTTAGAGATGACCGTTTGCTGATTACCAATTATGGCAATAATAATTTATCTGTTGTTGACCCCGCAACGTTGGAAGAACTGCATTGTATAGAAATGGGTTCTCGTCCAATTGCACTTTCATATCATCCTACCAAAAATTATGCATTTATTTCGCAGGATGATAACCAAGTTGCAGTATTAAATTTAGATAGTTTAGAAATAGAAAGGCGTATTCAAACGCAGTTAGAGCCAGATGTATCACGAGTTGTAGTAGGTAAATGATGAGTAGTAATGTAGTAGTAGCCTTAACTTTAGGCGATGTTGGTGGTATTGGTTCGGAGCTAATAGCAAAACTAGTCGCAAAGCCAGATGTTTTGTCGGCAGCAAAAGTTGTCTTGGTTGGTGATGCTTGGCAGTGGCAACAAGGTCAAGATATAACAGGCATGCCAACAGAAACAATTACCGTAGGTGATTTTTCTGAAGTAAGAGATGTAGATAATGGCAACAAACTTATGTTCTTGCCTGTTAATACGATAAAGCCAGATCAAGCCAAATTTTCTGAAGCGAATGCGGCTGGTGGGAAGTCAGTTCTAAAGATACTCGATATGTGTATGCAGGCTTGTTTAGATAAACATGTTGATGCAATTTGTTTTGCACCACTGAATAAAAATGCTATGAAGTTAGGTGGTTTAAAACATGAAGATGAGTTACATCATTTTGCTGAGTATCTAGGTGTAGAAAATTATTTCTGTGAGTTTAATACATTGGGAGATATATGGACTTCACGTATTTCATCACATGTTCCCTTGAAAAACGTTACACAGTTTTTAGATAAAGAGCGTATTAAAGAAGCATCAAAACTCATTTATAAGTCATTGCAAGCAAACGGTTTTGAAAAACCTAAGGTAGCAGTTGCCGCTTTAAATCCACACGGTGGTGATGGTGGTACTTGTGGTAGAGAAGAGATCGATATTATTGCCCCCGCAGTTGAAGAAGTAAATGCTGAAGGCTTTCCAATTGATGGACCTTTCCCGGCGGATACTATTTTTCTTAAAGCGCGAGAAGGAGAGTACCAAGCTATTGTTACGATGTATCACGACCAAGGTCAAATCGCGATCAAGATGATGGGGTTTGAACGTGGTGTAACGGTTCAAGGCGGTTTACCCGTTCCTATAACGACTCCTGCACATGGTACAGCCTACGATATTGCGGGTGCTAACGAAGCGAATGTAGAAGCGACTTATCAGGCATTTAAAATTGCATGCCGTATGGGTGGTTGGCAAAAAAATAATAAAGCACTTTTTTCATAAATAAATAGTTATGTAGGTTTGGAGTAAAGAATGAAAATTACAAATATAAGAGCAAGAGTATTTGAGTGGAAGGGAAAAACCGTTCCGCCGCAAGCACACTTTTGTTCAAATGCAATGGATGAATTGTATGATCGTGGCGATTCAATGGGAACATTTCGTTTTCATGGCTGGACCGTTGTAGAAGTAGAAACAGATGAAGGTATTGTTGGTTTAGGTAATGTTGCTTTAGCGCCGCGTATTTCAAAACAAATTATCGATGAATATTTAGCGGGTTTAGTTATCGGTCAAGACCCATTTGATTATGAATACATTTGGCAGCGTATGTATCGTTCAACGCATGCATGGGGTAGAAAAGGTGTTGCTATGGCAGCAATATCAGCTATCGATATTGCGATATGGGACATTATGGGTAAGGTGACAAACAAGCCAGTTTTTAAGCTATTAGGTGGCCGCACGAAAGAAAAGATCCCTTGTTATGCATCTAAACTTTATCGTACAGATCTAGATGAAATGCAACGTGAAGCGCAAAGCTATCTTGATCAAGGTTTTACTATGATGAAAATGCGTTTTGGTTATGGTGCACGTGATGGTGTTAAGGGTGTTACAGAGAATATAAAGTCAGTAGATGCAGTGCGTGAAGTTATTGGTTATGAAAATGACTTAATGCTTGAATGTTATATGGGCTGGAATTTAGATTATGCGCGCCGTATTTTGCCCAAGTTAGAGAAATTCCAACCGCGTTGGCTTGAAGAACCTGTTATAGCGGACGATATAGATGGTTATGCTGAACTCAATAATATGACTTCTATACCTATTTCTGGTGGTGAACATGAGTTTACAAGCCATGGTTTTAAGCAGTTGCTAGATAAAAAGGCTGTTTCTTATATTCAATATGATACTAACCGTGTTGGTGGTATTACGGCAGCAAGAAAAGTGAATGCGCTTGCAGAAGTTCATGGTGTTCCTGTTGTGCCGCATGCTGGTCAAATGCATAACTATCATTTGACTATGTCAACCTTAGCATCACCTATGTCTGAATATTTTCCGGTTCATGATGTTGAAGTCGGTAATGAGCTCTTTTATTACATATTCAAAGGTGATCCAGCGCCAGTAAATGGTTTTGTTGATCTAGATGACGACAAGCCTGGTTTAGGTTTAGAAATTAACGAAGATTACTTAAGTGATTTTAATATTACTGAGTAATCTGAAAATAGAGTTTATATAGAGGTTAGTTATGCGAGTTGTACAATTCAAAGAAAATGACAAGTTATGTGCTGCAAAAGTCGTGGGCAATGACTCGCTCCAGTACATAAATGTTATTGGTGGAATTTACAAGGCTGCAACGGAGTGCATGCAGGCTAAGCAACCATTATCGTCTTGGATTGATGATAACTTAGCCGATAAATTCTGTTCATATGATGATGTGATAAAAGAAGGACGTTTACTGTTACCCATTATGCACCCAGAAGCGTCTAAGTGTATGGTAGCCGGAACAGGTTTGACTCACCTTGGTAGTGCAGATACACGTAATGCTATGCATGAAGGTTTAGCTGAAACTGCACAAGCAGATATGTCAGATTCAATGAAAATGTTTCAGTTGGGTGTCGAAAAAGGTAAGCCTAAAAATGGTCAAGTCGGCGCGCAGCCGGAATGGTTTTATAAAGGTGATGGTCATACTTTGGTCTCACCAGGTGCTGATTTGCCTGTTCCAGGCTTTGCTTTGGATGCTGGTGAAGAGCCTGAATTAGTAGGTATATATATCGTTGACGAATCAGGTGAGCCTAAAAGAGTAGGCTTTGCGGTAGGTAATGAGTTTTCTGATCATGTTACAGAGAAAGGTAATTACTTATGGTTGGCACATTCAAAATTACGTTATAGCTCTTTCGGTCCTGAGTTGATGATTGGTGATATACCGAAAGATATGAAAGGCACAAGCAAAATTTATCGTGATAATAAAATTGTTTGGGAGAAAGATTTTGTTACGGGTGAAGATAATATGTCTCACTCTATTGCAAATCTTGAGCATCACCATTTTAAATATCAACAGTTTTGTATGCCTGGTCAAATGCATGTGCATTATTTTGGCACATCAACATTGAGTTTTGGAGATGGTTTTACCACGCAAGAGGGTGACCAGTTTGAAATAGCAATCCCTGATTTTGGTTATCCTTTATCTAATCGTATTGTTAAGCATAAAGATAAAGGTGTGATTGAAATAAGTGCTTTATAAGTTACACCTTATTACATGATCAATCTTGAGTGATATGTCTCGCTTAAGAAAAAATAAAACAAAAGAGTTAAGTTATGCCAGTTATTAAGTTTGAAAATTTGAAGAAGTCATATGGACCTGTTGAAGTTATCCATGATATTAATCTGGAAATGAAAGAACATGAGTTTACTGTTTTTGTCGGTCCTTCTGGTTGTGGTAAATCTACAACATTGCGCATGATCGCAGGTTTAGAAACAGTTACTGATGGCAAAATTTTAATGGATGACAGGGATATTAGTCACCTAGAGCCAATTGATCGTGATATAGCCATGGTATTCCAAGACTATGCTTTATACCCGCATATGGATGTATTTAAAAATATGGCTTTTGGTTTACGTTTAGCAAAATACCCTAAAGAAGAAATTAATAAGCGTATTAAAAATATTGCTGAGATGTTGGGGTTAACAGATTTACTTGATAGAAAGCCTGGTGAATTATCGGGTGGACAACGCCAGCGTGTAGCAATGGGACGTGCACTTGTTAGAGACTCTTCAACTTTGTTAATGGATGAGCCTTTGTCTAATTTAGATGCAAAGTTACGTAGCCAAATGCGCGCAGAGCTAGCCTTAATGCGTGACAAAATAGATAAAAATATT
>JAHDBX010000059.1 GCA_020630145.1 Gammaproteobacteria bacterium
TGTGCATCATCGGTCAATGCAATATTGTCTTTTAAAGCTTGCTGTAATGCCTGATACAAATTCGCATACAAAAACATTTGTGGCGTTAAGGCTCGCCATAATTTTTCTCGGCTAACTGTTTCTACTATTTGTCTACTGTCATCTACTCGTTTCAAGGTGTCAGCAACAGCCAAACCTAATATACCACCTACAGATTGATTCTTTCTAATAGAGCTATGCAAGGCCGCAATATCTGCAAGGCTAAAGCAAGGTCGTGCCGCATCATGTACCATTACCCAGTCGTCATCTGCAATATCGGCGCGCACACCCTTTAAGGCATTCATTACTGAATGACAGCGCTCTTCTCCGCCTACCACTGTCACGATGTTACAATTTTCAGGTTTAGAGATACTATCCCAATAAGCATCATCTGCAGACAGAGCAACAACCATTCCTTTCAACTTAGGTACCTGTGACAAACGCCGCAAGGTATGCTCTAGAACTGTTTTACCATTTAGCGACAAATACTGTTTAGGTTTGTCAGCCTGCATACGCTGGCCAAGCCCTGCGGCAGGTATAATTACCCAACTCGATAAAAAAGAATCCTTCATCAGCGTTTTATTTGCCTTGATTGAGATGTAGTTTTGGCACCTTCAGTCGACTCAGAAGGCGGTTGTACGAATTGATAGAACGTTTCACCTTCTTTGATTAAACCCAGTTCTTCACGTGCTCGTTCTTCAATTGCATCTAAACCGGTTTTTAAATCGTCCACCTCTGCACGTAAGGTTTGATTACGCTCTTCTAACAAAGTGATTGCTTCAGCTTGTGCTTCAACTTGATTCTGTAGTACATGCACATCGCGTAAGCCACCTTTACCAAACCATAACTTACTTTGCAGAGCGAGTAATAAAATAATAAGCACGGCAATGAACAATCGTGTGGCGAATGTAGACATTACCGTGCTTAACTTACCATTTTATAATTTTTGCTTAAATGCAGCAGCACCTGCATAAACGGCTTTATCACCTAATTGCTCATTAATACGCAGCAATTGATTGTATTTAGCAATACGATCAGAACGTGACATTGAACCTGTTTTAATTTGCCCGGCTGCTGTAGCAACAGCTAAATCAGCAATAGTGGTATCTTCTGTTTCACCAGAACGATGTGACACTACAGCTGTATAGTTTGCGGCATGAGCGGTTGCAATCGCATCAAGTGTTTCAGTTAAAGTACCAATTTGATTAACTTTAATCAGAATTGAATTACCTACACCTTGCTCTATACCTTGGTTCAAAATTTTAGTATTGGTAACAAATAAATCATCACCCACTAATTGAATTTTATCACCTACTTTATCGGTTAAGTACTTCCAACCAGCCCAGTCATTTTGATCTAAACCATCTTCAATCGTAATGATTGGGTATTGATCAACCCATGATGACATAAAATCAGAAAACTCTTCAGAACTAAATGCCTTGCCTTCAGACTCTAAGTGATATTTACCGTCTTTATAAAACTCTGAACTGGCTACATCTAAGCCTAGGTAAATATCTTTACCTGCTTTAAATCCAGCTTTTTCAATAGCTTCTAAAATAACATCTACGGCTTCAACGTTTGAACCAAGGTTCGGTGCAAAACCACCTTCATCACCAACCGCAGTACTATAACCTTTACTCGCTAATACTTTCTTTAGTGTATGGAAAACTTCGGCACCATAGCGTAAAGACTCAGCAAAGTCTGAAGCACCAACAGGTAAAATCATAAACTCTTGCATATCCACACTATTGTCAGCATGCTCACCACCATTGATAACATTCATCATAGGCACCGGCAATGACACTTCACGATCACCAGCAAGGTAAGACCATAGTGGCGTTTTCAATTCTGCTGCCGCCGCATGCGCAGTTGCCATAGAAGCGGCTAATAATGCATTTGCACCTAAGCGGCCTTTGTTATCAGTGCCGTCTAATTGAATCATGGCATTATCAATACCACTTTGATCTAGTACGTCACGGCCTACTATGCAATCTTTAAGTTCGGTATTGACGTTATTAACCGCTTTAGTAACACCTTTACCTAAGTAACGTGATTTATCGCCATCACGAAGTTCTACCGCTTCGCGTTCACCCGTTGAAGCGCCTGACGGTACTGCTGCGCGACCTACTACGCCACTTGCCAATACAACATCAGCTTCTAAAGTTGGGTTACCACGTGAATCAATAATTTCACGTGCATGAATATCTACAATTTCGCTCATAGCAATGGTTGCTCCGTATATTTAACTTTAATTATAATGTTTGTTCGATGAAGCCAGTCTTCTTGACAGCGTCATCTATAGTCTTTAATGTTGTTAGCAATGCTTTCATTTGATCTAATGGCCAAGCATTAGGTCCATCACTAAAAGCATTAGCTGGATCTGGGTGACTTTCCATAAAAATACCTGACACACCAACAGCCATTGCGGCTCTTGCTAATACAGGTACAAACTCACGTTGTCCTCCAGAAGAACTACCCTGACCACCGGGTAACTGCACAGAATGCGTTGCATCAAATACAACGGGGCATTCTGTTTCTCGCATAACAGCCAGCGAACGCATGTCAGATACTAAATTATTATATCCAAATGATGCACCGCGTTCACAAACCATAATTTGTTCATTACCAACAGCACGCGCTTTCTCAACTACGTGCTTCATATCCCATGGCGATAAAAACTGACCTTTTTTTAAATTAACTGGCTTGCCAGTACGAGCCACTTTTTGGATATAGTTGGTCTGACGACAAAGAAAAGCCGGGGTTTGTAATACATCAACCACAGCAGCGACTTCATCCATTGGCGTATCTTCATGCACATCGGTTAATACCGGTACACCCACTTCTTTTTTTACTTTTTCCAGAATGGCTAAACCTAAGTCTATACCCACACCACGCTTACTTGAATGAGAGGAGCGGTTGGCTTTATCAAAAGATGATTTATAGATAAAAGGAATATTCAACTCTGCCGTCATCGCTTTTAATTCAGTTGCTGTTGACAAAGCCAGCTCTTCTGACTCAATAGCACAAGGACCTGCAATTAAAAAAAACGGTTTATCCAAACCTACTTCAAAGTTGCATAGCTTCATTGCATTTCCTCTTGACTATGTTTTATAGCCGCAGCAATAAAATCAATAAATAATGGATGTCCATCTCTAGGCCTAGATGTAAATTCAGGATGGAATTGACAACCTACAAACCAAGGGTGGTCTTCTAACTCAATAACTTCAACCAAATAATTATCAGACGACACACCGGCGATTTTCATACCAGCGTCTTCTAGTGGTTTACGGTATTTATTGTTGAACTCATAACGATGGCGATGTCGCTCAGAAATTGTTTTTTCTTTATATGCTTCAAGTATTTTTGTACCATCCATTAGCTCGCAACTTTGTGCGCCTAAACGCATAGAGCCACCTAAATCCGTTGTGGTATTACGCGTTTGTGTACTACCATCTTCATCTCGCCACTCTTTAATTAAACCAATAACAGAGTGTTCTGCATCATCTTTAAATTCCGTACTGTTTGCACCTTTTAGCTTAGCCATATTACGCGCAATTTCAATAACAGCTACTTGCATACCTAAGCAGATACCTAAGTAAGGGATTTTATTTACACGTGCAAAATTAACAGCTGCTATTTTGCCTTCTGTTCCACGGTTACCAAAACCACCCGGTACCAGAATCGCATCAACATCTGACAAACTTTCTTCACAACCTTCAGCTTCTAACTTTTCAGAATCTATATAACGAATATTTACACGTGTTTTATTTTTTATACCCGCATGAAATAAAGCTTCATTAACAGACTTATAAGCATCGGTTAGCTCAACATACTTACCTACCATCGCTACCGTTACATCTTTCTCAGGGTTGCGAAGACGATCAACAACGTCATCCCATTCTGTTAAATTGGCTTCTGGCGCACTAAAGCCTAAATGATCTAAAACAATTTGGTCTAATTGCTGGTCATGCAAATAACGCGGTATTTGATAAATATGATCAACGGTTTCAACGGTAATAACCGCACGCTCAGCAACGTTAGTAAATAAAGCTATTTTCTTACGCGCAGAGAGTGACAAAGGCGTTTCAGAACGACACATTAGGATATCGGGTTGAATACCAATAGAACGCAACTCTTTGACCGAGTGTTGTGTAGGTTTAGTTTTAATTTCACCTGCTGCGCCTAAGTAAGGTACAAGTGTTAAATGAATAAATACACGGTTCGTATGACCAGCTTCAACACCAATTTGCCTAATCGCTTCCATAAACGGTAATGACTCAATATCACCTACCGTACCACCCACTTCAATAATGGCAACATCGGCCTCTTGAGCGCCTTCATAAACTAGTCGCTTAATTTCATCGGTGATATGTGGAATAACTTGTACGGTGCCACCTAGATAGTCGCCTCGACGCTCTTTTTTAAGCACGTTCATATAGACACGGCCCGTAGTGAAGTTATTAGACTTACCTGTTCTTGAGTGTACGTAACGTTCGTAGTGACCTAAATCAAGGTCTGTCTCAGCACCGTCATCGGTTACAAAGACTTCACCATGCTGAAAGGGACTCATCGTGCCTGGATCAACATTAATATAGGGGTCAAGCTTCATCATTTTCACGTTTAAGCCACGCGCCTCTAAAATAGCGCCCAATGAAGCAGCGGCAATGCCCTTACCTAAAGACGAAACCACGCCACCTGTGACAAAAACATACTGTGTCATATTAAAAATTACTCAAGATTTTGTATTAATTGAAACCAAATAGGATTGGTCAGAATGGAAGGGTATGATACAGCAAAGCGGTTTTGAGCTCAATTTGATTTACTCTGTGTTTAGACAAATTCATACCGATTTACGCAAAACAGCGTGATAAACAGCCCAAGATCGGCGTAGGCAAACCTAAAATAGCAATTAAGCGATTTTTATAGTAAATCATAGGCAGTTGATCTCGAAGCCACGGCGGCACTGCTTGCTCTTGGAGTAACTTTTTAACTTGATGCTGATGCTCTCGACCCGACAACTGAATACGCTCCCCCCCTTCACGAAACCTTACTTCGACAACGGCTTGTTCATCTTGCAAAGTAGCCAACATAGCGCCTAAGGATTTTGGCTGCAATGTTAGGTCTGTATGTATAGTGAGAGGTTTAGAAACATCCCACTCATAAGCCGCGTTCAACTTCACATTATTAATCGGTGAGCAATATAAAGTTGATTGGTAACAACGCACCACAAAAGTACCAATAACGACTTCAGGATTAGCATCTTTTTCAGCAAACATAGCGCGATCAACTTGCGTTAAAACAGCCAAACTAGGTTGCTTAGGCAAGTATTGCTTTAACCAATAACGCAGTGCGTTGAATCGCCGAGCTTTAGATAAGGCTAACAAGGTGTTTGTACGTAGAGGCTTTAATTCACCCACAACCATACCAGTATCCAAGGCCGCTAAATCTGTCGCCAACTCCTGATTATCAGCCAGTAAATCAGCACTCCTAGAGATTGTAGCTGCCATCTTCGGCCAACGTTGCTGCAACATGGGCATAATATGCTTACGCAAATAATTACGATTAAAGCGGTCATCTTTATTACTTGGATCCTCAACCCAAGATAACTTATGTTGAGTTGCATAATCACTTAATTGCTGACGCGTGAGAGCCAATAAAGGCCTAGCATGCCTCCCCAAGGCTAAAGGCTTTACTAGCGGCATAGCTGATAAACCAGCAACGCCTGAACCACGTAAAGCACTTAACAAAAATGTTTCGGCCTGATCATCAGCATGGTGTGCCGTGAGCAAGATATCATTATCCTGCAAGGCAGTTTCAAAAATACTATAGCGCGCTTGTCTCGCTATTTGCTCAACGCTATCACCTGCTTGCGGTTGCAAATTCGCTTTATGGGACTCACAAGCAATGTTTAATGCTTTGCAAACCCTTTCACAATGGCTTAACCAAGCATCAGCCTCGGCCAATAAGCCGTGATGTATATGAATCGCTGTCACATTATCTACCGCCAAACAACGGCTTAAGGCATGCAGCAAAACGGTTGAATCAAGTCCACCGCTGAAAGCTATATAGTAATGTGATGCAGGATATTGAGCCGTAAAATCAGCGAGCACTGAATCAACAGCACACACACCAAGCGTCTTATCAGGCTTCTTCAAAGTGCCCGTAAGCCATTAAACGCTCATAACGACGCGACAACAGCTCTTCAGGTGTTTTAGAATTCAGCTTGGCCAAACTATTTTTTAACGATGTTTTAATTGATTCGGCCATTGCATCAACGTCGCGATGCGCACTACCAATTGGCTCAGGAATAATTTCATCAATAAGACCCAGCTCTTTAATGCGGTCGGCTGTTACACCCATCGCATCAGCAGCATCAGCTGCTTTTTCGGCACTCTTCCATAGTATAGAAGCACAACCTTCAGGAGAAATGACCGAATACATGCTGTATTGCAGCATATTAATATGGTCACCCACACCAATTGCCAATGCACCGCCGGAACCGCCTTCGCCAATTACGGTACAAACGATAGGTGTTTTTAAACCAGACATGACAAATAAGTTACGCGCAATAGCTTCACTTTGACCGCGCTCTTCAGCACCAATACCAGGGTAAGCACCCGGCGTATCAATAAATGTCAAAATGGGTAAAGCAAAACGTTCAGCCATTTGCATTAAACGCAATGCTTTACGATAGCCTTCAGGGCGAGGCATAGCAAAGTTACGCCTAATTTTCTCAGTGGTACCACGGCCTTTTTCTTGGCCAATGATCATAACGGGCTGACCATCTAAACGAGCAATACCCCCAACAATGGCCTTGTCGTCAGCAAACATGCGGTCGCCATGCAACTCTTCAAAATCAGTGAATATACGCTTAATATAATCTAAGGTGTAAGGACGTAAGGGGTGTCTAGCAATTTGAGATACCTGCACTGGCGATACTTTATTGAAAATGTTTGCAGCCAATGAGACACACTTTTCTTGCAATACCTTAATTTCTTCTTGTATGTCCAGATCAGACCCATCTTCCATGTGACGCAGCTCTTGTATCTTAGCTTCAAGGTCAGCGATAGGTTGTTCAAAATCAAGATAATTTGGATTCATATAAATATAGCCAGCTAGTGTCAATAATGAAAACGCGATTCTAACAAAATTATGTAGTGATTACTAATCATCAAAAAAGCCTGATATAAACATATCAGGCTCAAGTAAATATTAACAAATATATAAAACTTAATATTCGCGACGTGGCGAACTATAGTCGTCTGTACCTACGCTATAAGGCGGCTTTCTACCCACCAAGGTTTCCACCAATAAAAGCTCTTCATCAGTGTGATTAATAAATGGAGCCGCAACAATCTTTTTACCTGTAGCGCCATCTTTTAGAATGTACTTTGGTGCATCATGCCTGAAAGATTCAACGCGTTCACGGCTAGCGCCTTTATCAGACTTTGCAGCCATATCCGTTACACCGTAACAAGTACATAAATACGTTTTCTCTGGGTCAGATTCACAATAAACCCCTGTACCACGTATACCAATAGTGGCCACTTGTGTTTGCATAAGGTGTTTTTGCTCGTTAGCACGACGCTTACCAAACACGGATAGAATTTTGCCACTAAATAAACGCATGCTATTCAATAGCAAACCTGTACCCGAAAGCTTAAGACGGCTATTTTCACGCAGTATAAAAGCATCTCTGCCCACAACAAAAATAGCACTACTGCTATCACCCGTTACTACTTCATCATTTGTTTCAACAAAGGTATCTTCCGTTGCCGACTTACCATTAACCGCAACATCACCCTTTATTTGATAAAACGATTTATTCTTTTTCATCTTTTTAGGTACACGACCAAAAAGCTGCGCCTCTGCAGTGTCTGGCATTAATATGCCACTTGCGCCTGTTGCTGTAAAAGCACCCGCGCCTAACATTTTGGTTAAAAACTCACGACGTGGATCATCGTAATCTTCATCATTGCTAATTTTGTTAATATAAAACATCGTTTTTACCTGCTGAATTACCTTCAGTAATTTCTTAGTTAAGTTAAGCTTATCATAGATGAATAGAGAATTCTTAGTGCGAACACCTTCACAATTC
>JAHDBX010000060.1 GCA_020630145.1 Gammaproteobacteria bacterium
AAGTACACTAAATAACCGTGCTAAAGGTGGGCAGAAGAAATAAAAAAAGCTAGTGTATAGGGTATGGATACTTACAAAAACCTTTTATTCTTACTGATGCCTTTTATAGGTGCATTTTGTTTATATATTCTTAGTAGCACGTATTTTTCTCGTTTAGGACAATTTCCTCTAAATAGCTTTTCGTCACGTAGACCCGCACAAAGTAAGTTGGTGGCTATTCGGCAGCAAATTCCTATTTATTTTGTACTATTGTTTTTTATACCCCTGATGCTAGGTTTGGGTGTTTACATACTGAGCGTGGAAGGCTTTTCGACCCTGAGTACTATGGTTAAAGTTATGGTGCTTATTTATGCTATCTTATTATTAGTTGCTTTAATATTTTTTTTACGTTGCATTGGAAAAATTAATAAATACAACCTGCATGTTAATGCTGAGCAGGGTGTTGGTCATTTGCTCTTAGCTACGGAAAAGAAGGGTTTTACAGTACATCATGATGTTGTGCTAGGTAAAAAAATGGTGGTTCCACATGTTGTTGTTGGGCCAGCAGGTGTGTTTGTGGTCAATATACTCGTACAGAGTCGCCCATTTTTTAGTAAACAAGGTTCCGATATTAGAGTTAAATATTTTAATAGCCGATTTAATTTTCCAAATGCACAAAATAAAAAGGTTGTTAAGCAAAGCGAAGAAATGGCCGCAGCCATACAAATACGGGTAAACAAGCATGCCGGTACCAATGTACCGTTAAAAAGTATGTTGACAATACCGGGTTGGTATCTGGAGAAGAAAGAAAAAGCGCCCATTATTGTATTGCCTACTCAGCAGTTAGCCGCCTTTATTAGTACTTTTGCTGATAAAAATTTGCTTGATGATTTTACGCTTGAAAAAATTAATGACTGTATAAGTGGCTTATCTCCCGATAGCCGCTAAGTTTCTTGCGAAGAATCAGATTAATTCATTCAAATCGCTGATTTTCCTGTCAAATACCGCTAAAATGCGCCCCTTTTATGTAATTTGAGGCGAGCGACTTGGAAAAGCTAATTATGCAAGGCGGTAACCCCTGAGTAGGGGAGTTACGCATTATGGGCGCAAAGAATGCGGTATTACCGATTTTGTGTGGCACTCTGCTGGCTGATTCAAAAGTAACGATAGAAAATGTGCCTCATTTACATGATGTAACAACGACCATTGAGTTGCTTGGCCGTATGGGTGTAGATCTAACCATCGATGAGAAACTCAATATTGAAATTGACCCGCCAACAATTAAAGAGTTGGTCGCGCCATATGATCTAGTAAAAACGATGCGTGCCTCTATTCTTGTACTCGGTCCTTTGCTCGCCAGACATGGTAAAGCCGAGGTTTCATTGCCCGGTGGTTGTGCGATTGGTTCGCGGCCTGTTGATATTCATATTAAAGGCTTGCAAGCCATGGGTGCAGATATACGTGTTGAAGACGGTTATATTCGTGCTGAGTGCAAACGTTTGCAAGGCGCTAAGATTGTGATGGATATCGTTACTGTAACAGGCACAGAAAATTTATTAATGGCAGCCGTTCTCGCTGAAGGCGAAACTATTTTAGAAAACGCTGCACGTGAGCCGGAAGTAACAGATGTAGCAAATTTCTTAGTGGCTATGGGTGCGAAGATAAGTGGCATAGGTACAGCTACCTTGGTAATTGAAGGTGTAGAAAAATTAAAAGGCACACGTTATCGTGTTATGCCCGATCGAATTGAAGCAGGCACATTCTTAGTGGCAGCAGCGATTACAGGTGGTTGCGTTAAGGTTAAAGACGTTGACCCGAATACACTCGATGCCGTAATAGAAAAGCTACGTGAAACCGGTGCCGATATTGAGATAGGTGATGACTGGATAGAGCTTGATATGCGTGACCGTCGTCCAAAGCCAGTAGATTTACGTACGGCACCTTACCCGGCGTTCCCAACTGATATGCAAGCGCAGTTTGTCGCTTTAAATGCTATTGCTACTGGTGCGTCGACTGTGACTGAAACGATTTTCGAAAATCGTTTTATGCATGTAGAAGAGCTGCGCCGTATGGGCGCAGATATGACAGTGAATGGCAATACGGTACAAATCAAAGGCATTGACCATTTAACCGGTGCACAAGTGATGGCGACTGATCTGCGTGCTTCAGCTAGTTTAATTTTGGCGGGCTTGGCAGCAAAAGGTGAGACTAAAGTCGACCGTATTTATCATATCGATAGAGGGTATGATGCTATTGAAGCAAAAATGCGATTATTGGGTGCGAAGATATACCGAGAACCTAATTAAACAATCACAAAACAGATTAAAATAAACAATGACTAAGCTAACAATCGCCTTATCAAAAGGGCGTATACTAAAAGACACACTGCCATTATTAAAGCAGGTAGGTATAGAACTGCTTGATGATCCAAAAGAAAGCAGAAAATTAATACTACGTACTACGCAAGACAATATCAGCGTAGTGGTCGTTAGACCAACTGATGTGCCTACCTTTGTACAATATGGTGCGGCAGATATAGGTGTAACGGGTAAAGATGTATTAATGGAGCATGGTGCGCAAGGTGTATATGAGCCTTTGGATTTAGGCATAGCACGGTGTAAATTAATGGTTGCAGGTATGGAAGGCGTAGATTGGAAACAGCCGCGTCTACGAGTTGCCACTAAATATACAAACTTAGCACGCGCATTCTTTGCTGGCCGTGGACAGCAGGCTGAAATGATTAAATTATATGGTGCAATGGAATTAGCGCCTATTGTCGGTTTAGCTGATGTGATTGTCGATCTGGTTGATACTGGCAATACATTAAAAGCAAATGGTTTAATACCATTTGAAGAGATTGCAGATATTAGTTCACGTTTAGTGGTGAACAAAGCAGCAATGAAAACAAAATATAATGAAATACAAAAATTTATTGAACAAGTACAGGATATTGTGTCATGACCGCAACAACACGTAATTTACGTATCGTAGATAAAACTGAAGTCGTTAAACCGGTAGAGATATTAAAGCAATATCCTATTAGTGATAAAGCGGCCAAAACGGTTACATCAGCACGTGAAGAGCTGATTAATATTTTAAACGGAAAAGACGACCGTTTAATGGTACTCGTTGGCCCCTGTTCTATTCATGATACTTCAGCTGGTTTAGAGTATGCAAAAAAATTAACGGCTTTACGTGATGAGTTGAAAGATGACTTACTTGTAGTGATGCGTGTGTACTTTGAAAAACCGCGTACAACAGTCGGTTGGAAAGGTTTAATTAATGACCCTGATTTAGATGGTAGTTTTAATATCAATAAAGGTTTAGGTATAGCACGCCAATTTTTAATTGATGTTGCTGACTTAGGTATGGCCGCAGGTACAGAGTTTTTAGATTTAATTACACCACAGTACTACTCAGACTTAATTACATGGGGTGCTATTGGTGCACGCACAACAGAAAGTCAAGGCCATCGAGAAATGGTGTCGGGTTTATCGTGTCCGGTTGGTTATAAAAATGGTACATCAGGTGATGTACAGATTGCTATTGATGCATGTGGTGCTTCGGCATCATCGCATCACTTCTTAGGTATTACCGATGAAGGCGATGTTGCTATTTTTAAAACAGCAGGCAATAAAGACACGCACATTATTTTGCGCGGTGGTAAGCAACCTAATTATAATGCCGCCAGTGTTGATGATGCCGCCGCATTGCTTGAACGTGCCGGCATACCTAAACGCATCATGATTGATACGAGTCATGCAAACTGCCGGAAAATATTTGAACGTCAAGTTGATCTTGCTCAGGATATTGCTACGCAAGTGTCGCGTGGTGATAAACGTATCTTCTCCGTTATGATGGAAAGCCACTTAGTAGAAGGCAATCAAAAAGTGGTAGCGGGTCAAGAATTAACGTATGGCCAAAGCATTACAGATCCATGCTTGGGTTGGGATGCTACAGATGGCGCTTTACGAACTTTAGCTGAGGCAGTGCAGCAACGCCGCAAAGCATAACGTGTTAAAGATTAAACGTTTACAAAGTGATCAGGCCGATTTTCAACAACAGCTAGAAGCGTTGTTGGCATGGGATGCCGTGTCTGATAAAAGTGTTGTCAGTATCGTTGATGAAATTTTAGCGGCGGTTAAGCAAGGTGGTGATGCCGCTTTAGTTGAATATACCAATCGTTTTGATGGGCGCAATGTAAAAAGCATTGCTGAAAGTTGATCAGCAGCAATTGCAGCAGGCTCTGGCTTAAATTGATCCAGCACAACGACAAAGAAACAGCGGCGGAACGTATTCGTATTTATGCCGAACATCAAAAGCAGCAATCATGGTCGTATCAGGATGAGTATGGCAACACCCTTGGGCAAAAAGTAACGCCTATGTCACGAGTAGGTATGTATGTGCCTGGTGGCAAAGCGGCTTATCCATCTTCTGTGCTAATGAATGCCATACCCGCAAAAGTAGCGGGTGTACCTGAGTTGGTGATGGTTGTTCCTGCGCCTAAAAGCGAATTAAACAATATGGTCTTAGCCGCTGCGGCTATAGCTGGTGTTGACCGCGTTTTCACTTTAGGTGGTGCGCAAGCGGTGGCTGCTTTAGCATACGGTACAGAAAGTATTCCTGCTGTAGATAAAATTGTTGGGCCGGGCAATATTTATGTGGCTACAGCTAAACGTACAGTGTTTGGTACGGTAGGCATCGATATGGTCGCAGGCCCATCGGAAATACTGGTTGTTTGTGATGGTAAAACCGATCCAGATTGGATCGCGATGGATTTGTTCTCACAGGCTGAACATGATGAGCAAGCACAATCGATACTGATTACACACGACGCTAACTATATTGAACAAGTGCAAGCGTCTATGGAAAAGCTATTAGCTGACATGCCACGTAAAGATATTATTACAGCATCATTAGAAGGCCGCGGTGCATTTATTCAGGTTAAGGATTTAGACGAAGCCATTGATTTAATTAATGATATTGCACCAGAGCATTTAGAGCTTTCGATAGATGAGCCAGAAAAGGCTGTTGAGAAGATACAACATGCTGGCGCTATTTTTATGGGGCGTTATACGCCTGAAGCACTAGGGGATTATTGCGCTGGGCCAAATCACGTATTGCCAACATCACGTACAGCTCGGTTTGCTTCGCCACTCGGTGTGTATGATTTTCAAAAGCGTTCTAGCATTATTGATTGTAGTGCATCAGGTTCAGCAAAACTGTCTACTACAGCTGCTACCTTGGCCGAAGGTGAAGGTTTGGTTGCGCATCAACAATCAGCAGAGTACCGACAAAAAAAATAATCGTTTATTCACTCGTTTTAGTAAGCTCTTTAATCAATGTATTTAACATGATGGTGAGCTTACTGATTTCAGCATTAACGCGTTCTTTTTCATTTTCATTTAAGGCCTTATAGCCACGCAAGTATGGCCAACCATAAGCCCAACGATAGGGTGTTGGGTAATAGGCAGAACCACCTACTTTAACACCTGCTAGCATAATCTCGGCTATCGCCGGTTCGCCTACCTCGGCTACGCAGAGCTGCAGGTTTTTATCAGCCTGTTCTTTCTCAGCATATGTACCCCCTTTCCAATAGGCGAGGTCGTGCTTAATGCAGCAATCTGCCCATAAAGATTGCTGCTCGAGTGTGCCATCTGGAAAAGCACTGCAACCATCTGTTGTAAAAGGTTTTAATGTATCTGCTAATAAGCTTGGCGATGGTAAGCTGAGTATGCTAAATATAAAAATCAGTTTTTTTATCATATGAAGGTACTAAATTTTTTCTAGTTCGTATATGTATAGTGAGTACAGTATAATCTATCTACTTATTCAAATAGTTACTTGTTATGTCTTTAATTGAAAAACTAATCCGTCCAGAAATTCGTCAGCTGTCCGCTTACCATGTGCAAGATGCCACGGGGTTCATTAAATTGGATGCGATGGAAAACCCTTATACATTTACCGATTCGCTAAAAAAAGCGTGGCTAACTGTACTTTCAGATGTTGATGTGAACCGTTATCCTGATCCATCACCTGAAACCTTAAAACAGGTATTGCGAGAGGCATTTGGTATTAGTGAGCAAGCCGAAATATTATTAGGTAATGGGTCGGATGAATTAATACAAATTTTAGCCCTTGCATTATCTACGAATGCCAGGGGTGAAAAAGCATGTGTGCTCGCACCCGAGCCCGGTTTTGTTATGTACAACATGATTGCCAAATATACCAACATGAACTACGTTGGCGTACCTTTACATAGCGAAGATTTTTCTTTGCCTGTAGAGGCTATGTTGACCGCAATAAAAAAACATCAACCGGCTATTACTTATATAGCCTATCCAAATAACCCAACGGGTAATTTGTTTAATGAAAATGACATAGAAACGATTATTCAGCAGGCTAGCGGGATTGTTGTTGTTGACGAAGCTTATAACCCCTTTGCGAATAATAATAGTTTTATGCCTTTACTTGATAAGTATGACAATTTAATAGTTATGCGTACGGTATCTAAAATGGGCTTGGCAGGTTTACGTTTTGGTTATATGGCTGGCGCAAAAGCGTGGATGGCCGAATTTGATAAAGTCCGTATGCCTTATAATATTAATGCTTTAACACAAGCCAGTATACGTTTTGCTTTAGAAAATAAGCAGGCCTTTGACGAACAGGCAGTAATACTCTGTGATGAGCGTGCGCGTATTTTACAGTCACTTAACAGCTTGCAAGGTGTACAAGCTTACCCGAGTGCTGCCAACTTTGTACTATATAAAATATCAGATAGTGTGCCTAGCGATGCAGTAAGTGTTTTTGAGGCTTTAAAAGATGCAGGCATATTGATTAAAAATATGCACAAACCTAATTCGCCATTGGAAAATTGCCTACGGGTCACAGTCGGCACGCCTGATGAAAATACCGCTTTTCTATCTGTTATGTATCAATTATTTAGTTAGTAGGAATAATTCATGCAGTTAGTACTTTATTGAATCAAAAAAATAGTCGCTATCTTTTAAGAACATAAAAGCTAAGCCGATAAGCCTACATAATTTATATAGTTAGGTAAGTGGTTTTGATAAAAGTATTGTTAGTGGATGACAATCCACATGATTTAACTCGATTAGAGTATCAGCTAGGAAGTATTTCAAGCAAGCATCAGTTGCATGCTGTAACAGACCCTATTGAGGCTGTTATGCGTTTACGTAGCGATGATTTTGGAATGTTGTTTGCTAATTACCGTATGTCTGTAATGGATGGTTTGAGTTTGGCGCGTATTGCTAATAAAGTTGCGCCTGAGTTATCCGTTAATATATTGGCGAGTCAGGCTGATGCAGTTTATGTTAAAAGCCAGGTGACATATGCCAACTGTAGTAACTTAATACTTAAGCCATGTGATATAAATGAGTTGCAACATGTTCTTGAACAATATAACCGGTTTCAACAACTTAGCCAAGAAAATGACCGTTTGTCGGCTCGTTTGGCCGCTTTAGAAAAACACTCGAGCCTTCATTTGAGTCAAGCCGGGTTGCACTAAGTTTATGTGCTAGTATCAAGCTTTAATTTGTTAAAGGTAACTTATGAAGCTAACTGTTTTTCTACTTCTTTTAGTATTAACCTTTAGTAATACTCATACTGCATTTGCTCAATCTGCTGATACATCAGGTATTATTAGCCTAAAGTTTGGCCTTGTTACCCCAAAGAGTCACCCCCATAGCATTTCTGCTAGGCAATTTTCCTTATTGGTTTCTCGAAAAACCGTCGGTAAAGTAAATATTAGAGTTTATGATGAAGCGATGGTTGGCGGTAATGCTGAGTTGCTTGAAGCGGTTAAGTCAGGAAAAATTGATTTTGCAATTAACACACCAGGCATCATGGCTAAGTATGATGAAATGATAGGCGTATTGGAGTTGCCTTATGTATTTAAAGATCGTGAGCATATGTTGGCGGTTACACGTGGCGAAATTGGTCGTGAAGTAGCAAGTAACTACCGTGAAAAAACAGGCGTTGATATTTTGTCTTATTTTGGCGGAGCCGAACGTAATATGATTACGACTAAGAAAGTTATTAACGCTATTGAAGATGTACAAGATATTAATATACGTACATATGGATGGAATATAATGTCA
>JAHDBX010000061.1:0-4720 GCA_020630145.1 Gammaproteobacteria bacterium
AAATGTTGTATTAGACCCCATACACACATTCTTAACTCAACCCGATAACCTGCCATTGCAAGGTGATGACCCACTAAACCCCGAGCGTAAAAAAATATTTTCTGCTGCACCTATATATGTCGGTGATAAGTTAGAGGGTTATGTATACGCAATATTAGGTGGTGAAAAATACGAGGCCTTAGCTGGCTCATTAGAGCATAGTTATATATTAAAACTCAGTTTGTCGGCAATGCTTGCCTGTGCATTATTTGGTTTATTATGTGGTTGCCTATTATTTTTTTGGTTAACACGTCCATTAAAAGCCTTAATCGAAAAAGTACAAGCTTTTAGACAAGATAACTTTGCTAACCTCGACGAGGCTACAGTATTGCAGAGTCAAGGTGAGATAGCACAGCTTAGTCATGCTTTTGATGCAATGGCTAAGCGAATACAACAACAAATGGAACACTTGCAAAAAAATGACCAGATACGACGTGAATTAATAGCGAATGTCTCACATGATTTGCGTACACCTCTTGCATCAATGCAAGGCTACATCGAAACATTGTTATTAAAACATAATGAGTTAGATAAACATCAGCGTAGTGAGTATTTAACCATCGCACGTAATAATGGCGTACATTTAAACCGTTTAATTGCAGATTTATTTCAGCTGGCGAAGCTGGATGCCAATGCAATAGAACCCAACTTAGAAGACTTCTCGCTTGCCGAGTTAGTATACGACATTGTGCAAGATTTTCGTTTACGTGCGCAAGATAAAAATATAGACATAAAAATTGACCTGCAAGGCAACGAGCATATTATTTATGCTGATATTAGTTTAATACAACGTGTTTTTCAAAACCTATTAGACAATGCGGTGCGTTATACGCCCGAGCAGGGTGCTATCAATATTAAACTTTCCAGCAATGAAGAAGGTGCCGTAGATATTTCTGTAGTCGACACAGGTAAAGGCATAGCGACAGATGAAATGCCTTATATATTCGATCGTTTTTATACCGTAAAAAACCGACCCAAAAAGCAAATGGAATCAACCGGCTTAGGTCTCGCCATTGTTAAAAGAATATTGGAACTCCACAATACAAGCATAAGTGTAGAAGGCCAAGTTAATGTGGGTACATGCTTTAGTTTTACCATGTTTAACCATGCTAAAGCGGCATAAACGTGTCGTGATAGAAACGTTAAACTTATGTGATTAACACGTTAAGCTTCATGAGTATTCTGTGCTTAGTAACAAAAGTTACTGACCGTTTAATAAAAAAGGAATACCAAGATGAAAAAACTAATCACCACTTTATCAACTATAAGTGTAATAGCATTCGGCATGTTGGCCAGCGGCACAGCATCAGCAAATTATTATTACAACTACTATAAAAATTATAATAAAAGCTATGAGGTAACTATTACGAACGTTACACGCGGCCAAACCTTCACACCTACTTTAGCAACCACGCATAAACGTTCTATTAGCTTATTTGATTTAGGTACGCCGGCGTCAGATCAACTTGCAGCACTGGCCGAATCAGGTAATACTTCGCCATTAAATGAGTTGTTACTAAGTTTGCCAAACAAAGTGGCTGATACATCAGGTACAGAAGGTTTATTGTTGCCAGGTCAGTCTGTAACATTAACAATAGACAGTAATTCACGCTTTAACCGTTTAAGCCTAGCCGCTATGCTGATTCCAACAAATGATACCTTTGTTGCTCTAGATTCAGTTGCATTGCCAAAGTTTGGTGAAAAGACATATTTTGCACGTGCTTATGATGCGGGTAGTGAGCCAAATGATGAAATCTGTGTAAATATACCGGGCCCTGCTTGTGGTGGTGAAGGTGCATCTCCAGAAGTTGATGGTGAAGGTTATGTACATATCAGTGCGGGTATTCATGGCGAAGGCGAGCTGGCTCGTTCCGTGTATGATTGGCGCGATGCTGTTGCTAAAATTGTTGTTAAACGTATAAACTAAATCTACTCCTTAACTTCTAAAGTGGTTAAGCGTAGGCTTAACCACTTTTTATCTTGTCTCTGTACATAAATAATAGTGTGTACATCTATTTGTCATTAAATTGTAATTTCTTACAGCTACATTGATAAAAATTTAACGTGTAGGTAAAGATTAATGACTTCAAATACTCAGCATGATGAACAAACTCCCGTAGACTTTGATACATTGGCAGACAATGCCTTTTCACGTCGCCAATTTTTAGGTGGCTGTGTTGCCTTTGGTGCCACGTCATTTGTAAGCGCTTGTGCAACCGGCACAAATAAAGCGCAAGCAGCATCACCTTTAGTTTTCTCAGCTCTGCCTGCAAGCACGGCTGATAATGTCGTAGTGCCAGAAGGCTTTAGTTGGCAGGTTGTGGCTAAATGGGGTGACCCACTTTGGAGCAAAGGTGTTGAGTTTGACCAAAACTCTCGTGGTACAGGTGCATCACAAGAACTAGCGTTTGGTGATAACAACGATGGTATGGCGATGTTTACCAAAGAGGGTAAACATATCCTTGCTGTTAATAACGAATACGTCAACCGCGGCATCTTTCATGGTAACCGTGCTGATGGTAAACCCATTAATGCTGATGATGTGCGTAAAAGTAAAGCAGGCCACGGTGTTACCGTAATGGAAGTAACCGAAAAATATGGTCAATGGGAAGTGGTTAAAGACTCAGCTTATAACCGACGTATAACAGCCCCGGTTCGTGGTCATGCCCTAGTGAAAACAGCGGCTAACCCTAAGGGTGATATGGCTAACGGCACCTTTAATAACTGTGGTAATGGTGAAACCCCATGGGGTACATACCTGGCATGTGAAGAAAACTTTAATGGTTACTTTTCTAGTAGCGATGATACATATAAGGGTAGTGCCGAATTTAAGCGTTATGGTATTAAAAATAAAGACCGTGGTTATCGCTGGGCAATGACGGATGAACGTTTTGATATTAGCAAAAACCCTAATGAGCCGAATCGTTTTGGTTATATCGTCGAAATTGATCCAACTGACCCAACATCAACACCAAAGAAACGTACGGCATTAGGACGCTTTAAGCATGAAAATGCCGAAGTTGTTGTGGCTGCAGATGGGCATGTCGTGGTGTATATGGGTGATGATGAACGCGGTGAGTTTCTCTATAAATTTATTAGTAAAAATAAATACAACAAGTTTGGTCGTAATACGGACTTACTAGAAAGCGGTACTATCTATGTGGCTAAATTTTCAGATAAACAAACCGGTGAGTGGATAGCACTAACGCCTGCTACAACGGGTATGTCAGAAGCTGAAATTGCTATTCATACACGTATTGCCGCATCAAAAGTAGGCGCAACAACAATGGATAGACCAGAGTGGGTGGCAGCTAACCCGCTTAAAGCAGAAGTATGCTGTGCACTAACCAATAATAAAAATCGTGCCGTAAAGCCCAATGCAGGCGGTGATGATACCGCAGTGAATGGCCCTAACCCACGCAAGAAAAATAACTACGGTCAAATAGTGCGTTGGATGGAAGACGGCGGCATACATACAGCGAAAACATTTAAGTGGGATTTATTCGTAACCGTGGGTAACCCAACTGTACATAATGATGCCTATGCCGGTTCAAGTAATATTACCGAGGCAAATATCTTTAACTCACCCGATGGCATTAAGTTTGATAGCCAAGGCCGTTTATGGATACAAACAGATGGTAAGTATTCTAACAAAGGTGATTACGCGAATATGGGTAATAACCAAATGTTATTAGCCGATACCAGTACAGGTGAAATAAAACGCTTTATGACTGGACCTAATGAAGCAGAAGTAACCGGTATCACATGGAGCAAAGATAAAAAAACACTTTTTGTGGGCATACAACACCCCGGTGAGAAAGGTAATTCACACTGGCCAGATGGTGGTTCTAGTGTGCCACGTTCAGCTATTATTGCTATTCGTCGTAATGATGGTGGTTTAATAGGTTAGTAATTTTATAACTTGGTCAAAGCCGCGCATATAAATCCCCATTTTTGCGCGGTTTTTTTATTGTTTTACAGTTATATAATTATTATATTTTGCTAAAACGTTTACATGTTTTTATTGATCAAAAAATGTACTTTTATAAGGCTTTAAAGTCAGCTATTTTTTTCTTATATTAGAGAGTAATTTAGCTAAATCAGTATTAAATTTCTTCTTTAAAATAAATCTTTTTTGTACGAAAAAAAGTTCGCATTAAAATTTCATATTGAGAATAAAACCCCTCTATAGAATTAAAAAACTATTAGGCATACTAGTGCCCAGATAATTTATCTTATCTAAAAATAAATAAAATTATAGAGGGGGTCTATCATGCGTTTATTTTTTATTGCATTAATAATAGCGTTATTAGCAAGTTGTGCTGCTACACCAAAAAAAGTAACAACAGGTACTTCTGATTGGAACACAGTAGGTGAAGATATATGGATTAAACTTGCTGATGGTCGAGTTATAGCAAAAGCAACCGAAGGAAAAAGTTATTTAGTCTCGCCTAATGCTTATCAAAACTTTCGTCTAGAACTAGAGTTTAAACCAAGTTCAATTGTTAATTCTGGCGTTTTTATTAACTGCGCTGACAGTACTAAAATTGGCTCACAAGATTGTTACGAAGCCAATATTGCCGATAACCATAAAACACCGGAGTATCGTACTGGCTCTATAGTACGCCACGCGCCGCCTGTTAAAAAACTGAAAACTATTAACAAGTGGAATACCTTAGTG
>JAHDBX010000061.1:4751-8000 GCA_020630145.1 Gammaproteobacteria bacterium
TTTAAAGACGGTGTTGTGCAGTTTAAAAACATCAAAATTACTGAGCTATAAGTTTAGCTCATCTCCGTTTAACGCCTAACTTGTTTAGGCGTTCCTTTTTTACTTTTTTATGCTTAAAGCCACAGTGCTTAATACAAAAGCAATAAACGATGTGACAACACGCAGCATATTAGCGTGGTTCCAAGCCAGTCTAGTTTCATTCCAGTCAGCAGGTAAATTATTCGGGTTCCACGATTCTGTATAGTAATTTAAAGGCAAATTCACTTTAGCTGTAAAAACAATAATACCCACTATATAAACCACAGCAGCGAGTAACAGTAAATAAAAGCATGAGCGTTGTGTGTGTTTTATATGTAGCAATGCTGCTATAGCTGTTATTACTCCAGCACCAAAGAAAAAACTAAAAAACATAGCATGGCGTACGTTTTGATTAAACAAAGATTGCATGGTGGCGTAGGTTTCACCGTTTACCTGCAACATGGCTATATTCACATTAAATGAATAGGTCCAAAAAAAACCAGCCATAATGCCAAGTGCTATTACAGCTATGACGGTACTTATATTCTGTGTCATCGTTACATAGTTATTCATATGCTTATCCAAGTCATTCTCTAAATCATTCTTCAGGTACAAAAGCGAGTTAAGCCGCTATTTGGCTTAATGGGCGCTATTAGCGCTCGATATCTCCATGCATTTGTGTTATTTTCTGTACATAAGTGTACGGATTTAATTATCGTACACTTCTGTACGGATAAGTCAACCACTTTACAGCTTTAACCTATGAAAACTGAAAACCAATCGAAGAGAAAGCAGCAAATAGAAGCTGCGGCTTATGCCTTGTTACAAGAAAAAGGCTATAAAGCCACCTCAATGCTAGCTATAGCCAAAAAAGCCTCTGCATCGAATGAGACCCTTTATAAGTGGTATGGCAATAAACAAACACTGTTCCAGTCGCTGGTTGAAGAAAACGCACGCGAGGTAAAAGAGCGGCTTCAACATGCTATTGATCATAATGATGATGCAATAGACGTATTAAAAACAGTAGGCCCCAAACTATTGAAATTAGTAACGGGTGAAAAAGCCGTTATACTCAATCGCGCGGCAGCCGTTGATGTTAATGAAACCAGTACTTTAGGTAAGTTTATTGCCACATCAGGCAAGCAAGCTGTAGCACCTTTACTTGCACAAGTCATGCTAAAAGCACGCGAGCAGGGTTACGTGGCATTTGATGAGCCACAAGATATAACCGCCTTCTATATCAGCAACTTAATAGGCGATTTACAAATTCAGCGTGTTATCGGTGTCAGCAAAGAGCCCAGCAAAGGCGTAATAAACAAACGCTCAGAGCAAGCCATAAAACTATTGTTGCAAGTCTTTACCGTAAACTAGAACAACATGCCTTACACTAACAAGCCGTTTTTTAGTTGCTACTATATTTTATAAAGGAAATACCTTGGCCTTAAAACCTACTATATACAAAGTTACGATATCACTTAGTAATATAGATAAACACTATTACGATACGCTTAACCTTACCCTTGCGCAGCACCCCTCAGAAACGACCGAGCGCATGATGGCAAGGTTGTTAGCCTATTGCTTGCATGCCAGTGAACAACTCGCCTTTACGACGGGTTTATCAACGCCCGATGAACCCGATATTTGGGAACGCAGTTTAGATGACCAGCTATTACTCTGGATTGATGTAGGCGAACCGCCTTTTGATCGCATTAAAAAAGCCTCACATATTGCTAAGGCGGTAAAGGTTTTTACCTTTAATAGTAAAAGCGATGTATGGTGGCAGCAAGAACAGCCTAAGTTATCAACTCTGCCTATCGAGGTTATGCAGTTTCCTTGGGAAGCCATGCAGACTATGGCGAGCTTTGTTGAGCGTACGATGGCGTTGTCGATTACGGTTAGTGAGGGCAGTTTGTTTGTGTCTTTGGAGAAGGGTGAGGTTGAGGTGGTTTGCAAGGTGTTGAAAGAATAGAACGGTGGCTTTGTTTGGCTTGTCCGTTCCCGCACGGACGGGCGTGTTCATTTCTTTGTACTGACAAAGAAACAGAACCAAAGAAAACAGCCCGCACAACTTGCCCTAGCGGGTTCCCAATATTTGCTTTTTATTTCAGCGGTTTCCGATAGCGCGTCCCTGCGCTAACGTAAACGCTCGCCATCCATGGCTCGTCCCTGCGGGCTTAATCTGAAATAAAATGCAAATATTGGCAAGTTGTAGGGGATATAATATATTCTGTCATACCCGTGAATACGGGTATCCAGTATATAATATATACTCCCGTATTCATGGGAGTGACATAAGGAAACAGGTTTATGGAAAAACAACCCTGCATCTATATACTAGCCAGCCAAAAAAACGGAACCTTATATATTGGCGTTACTAGCAATCTAGTGCAACGTATCTATCAGCATAAAAATAATTTAGTAAAAGGCTTTACCGAAAAATACCAGGTACATAACTTGGTTTACTATGAACTAGCCGAGTCAATGCAAGCAGCCATTACACGTGAAAAGCAAATGAAAAAATGGAAGCGTGAGTGGAAGATTAACGTAATTGAAGAGAAGAACCCTAATTGGGATGATTTATATCATAGCTTACTATAAATTTAATTAGGTCAAGCAGAAATAATAGACTCGTCATACCCGAGTAGTCGGGTATCCAGTCTCAAAATGGATTCCTGCCTACGCAGGAATGACAACAACTACAGCGCCGTTTCTTTCAACTGCCCACTCAAATACCTAGCCGAATCCCCCAACATCTGCAAAACAATAAACAAACCAAACTCAGCACCTTTATCCATACCTTCACTTACATCCACATATTCAAGCAACTCTAAGGTGTTAGCTATATTCTCTAAGCTATCGCAGTAATTCAGAATAGTGGGTTCTGAGTAAATAATAATAGGGTGAGGGGGTAGTTTTTGGTTCATGTCTTCATCCTTGTCTTTAGTGCGCGTAATTGTCAGTTCAAATTAGCAACTAGGTAATTGTCTCATGTATATTTACATAAATTGCTCTGGCAGCGGAGCAACATTGAATTTTTTGCTTACTCTGTAAAAGAACTTAGAGAAGCCAATGATATGACTCAAGAAGAGTTAGCAGCGCGTTGCAATAGACTTAAGTGGGATATCAGCCGTAGTACACTTGCCAAGATAGAATCTCAGGTTAGAAGGGTAACCGATGAAGAAGTTGCCTTGTTAGGCAAAGCCCTAAAAGTCGATATAAACAAGCTGTACT
>JAHDBX010000062.1:0-757 GCA_020630145.1 Gammaproteobacteria bacterium
CATGTATATGCTTTATCAAAATTTCTTTATTCGCCTCATTTATAATCAAAAACTCTACTGACGTAGAGTTTTTATTAATAGATAGTATATTCACACGCAATACGCGCGCAATCATATATATTTTTTTATTAGAAGGTAACAAAACAATGTTTACTTCAATAAATGCACCTTTTTTATAACTCTCGCTAGTGACAAAGTTCATACCTGATGCACTGATATTGACCTTCTGTGTACTAGAGTTATCATTAGAATCAACTTCACGACTTTTTATTTCTTCAGAAAGAATATTTCTAAGAATATTGATATTTTTTTCAAGATGCCTTATATACTCATATATTTCAGGGTTCTTGGCTTGTACTAGTTTTGCTATTGGAGAAAACTGTTCGTCTTCATAACTCATCTTATTTACAATATCATGGCCTGAGCTTTTTTCATCATAATAACTCTGCAAACTTTCATAGCTGTATGACGAGTCAATCGGCTTATAAGCATACCTCGTCATATATACGAAAGTACTTTCTATTGTCTATTTTAAAGTCTGATTGTGTATTATGTTTTTTCAATACTGTCATCTTCAATGCTTTGAATCATAGGTTGATCTAAATTGATCAATTCATCTATATTTCCATTCTTAATAATTATTTCAACTCTACGATTTATAGCGCGATTTTCATGCGTGTCATTTAAAGCTAGAGGCTGGGTTTCTGCATGGGCACGTATTTGCATAGATTCTTCATCAACCTCGCTATATTTGATT
>JAHDBX010000062.1:767-1323 GCA_020630145.1 Gammaproteobacteria bacterium
ATATTGTCGCTATGACCTGCAACAATAATGTCATTATTAATGCCTTGCAATAATACGCCTAGCTTATCTAATACAGGTCGAAAACTACGCTGCAGGTCAGCACTACCAGATAGAAAAGAGCCTTTTTCACGTATCCTTATTAGTACATCTTTTTCAACCTTTTAGACTTCTATTAAACCCGCATCTATATATTGAGCAAGCGCTTTTGAGATATCTTCTACAATGTTCTTTTTACTGTCCGATTCAGATTTATCATTAGACTTTTCTTCTGAATCAGTAAAATCAAGATTCTTCTTTATTCTTTCTGATGTGACTTGTTTAATTTCAATAATAGCGGTAGGTGTGGGTTTTCCTGGACTAAACTCCTGCGCTACAACACTTGTCCCTTTAGGAATGCCTTTTACATCTATTTCACTCTGTACACCAAAAGCAAATTTCACCGACCCAGCTATTTGCTTAAATTTCATCACATCCATTTCTGAGAAAGATAGCAATAGAACAAAAAAGCACATGAGTAATGACATTAAATCTGCAAATGTACCCATCCATGCTGGCA
>JAHDBX010000062.1:1333-6395 GCA_020630145.1 Gammaproteobacteria bacterium
CTCAACACATTCAGGACACTTTTCACCATCATCAGACATCGTTATTTATCATCTCCATCAGCAGATGATTGTCTTTTACTTTCAGGCAAAAATGATAATAATAATTGCTCTAGTACACGTGGGTTCGTACCTGCTTGTATAGAGGAAACTGACTCTAAAATTAAGTTTCTATTCAGCAACTCTGTGCCGCTAATACCTTTTAATTTTTCAGATATAGGTAGTGCTATAGCATTGGCAATAACAGCCCCATACAGTGTGGTAAGCAAAGCTACTGCCATTGCCGGACCAATTGACTTCGGGTCGTCCATATTTGATAACATTTGCACTAAACCTATCAAAGTACCAATCATCCCCATAGCTGGAGCAGCATCACCAATAGACTTAAACATTTTGCTGCCTGTATCATGACGTTCTATTGCCAAATTGATATCTTTAGCCAGCATTTTTTGCACAACTTCTGGAGGATGGCCATCAATACAAAGCCCAATACCCTTTTTCAGGAATTCATCGCCTATCTCTTTACCTTCAAGCGCTAAAATACCCTCTTTTCTAGCTACATTAGATAAATCTACAGCTTCTTCGATTAATTGATTAGGGTCACCGTCTTTATGCATAAAAGCTTTCATAACAACTTTAAATGAACCTAAAAAGTCTTTTAAGGAAATTTGAGCTAGTGTTGCAGCAAATGTACCGCCAATTACGATGGCTAAAGAAGGTACATTAAAAAAGGTGCCCGCACTACCGCCTAGAACAATAGCTAGCATGATTACACCCATTGCTCCTAGTAACCCAAGGAGGGTTGCCAAGTCCATACTTAACTCCTTTTACAAGTATATACTCTCAAATTATCGTCTTTTGAGGCATAAACTTTAGCAGCTAAGGATAAACTCACTACTCTTGAACAGAGAATTATTCCTAGTTAAATGTACAAATTAACAGAGTCTTGAGTAAATACTGACTGCCTTGACAAGTATTGAACTTGATTATTCATCATATTATTGTGGGAAGGGTCAGTCGCTACGTTTATGCTTCTTTGCTCTTCACTTGAGAAATCATTTTGATTTCTTTCTGAATGTCCAGAGTTCTGTTGTTGTGACAGATTAAATGTCAGGCTTTCATTTTCAAATAATTGTTTTAGCTTTGACGAGTGTTGATCAAGAACTTGCTGAGCGCTATCACTTTGAGTAACAATATTGACCACATATTCATTATTAATCATTTTTATTTGTACATCTACTTTTCCAAGACCGGCAGGGTCCAGTGAAATTTTTGCTTCACGTTGATTATTCTTTATTAATAAATCTATTTTTTCGCCTAACCGTTCAGAGAAATTATCGTCTGCTTTTAAAGTAAAGTTCTCTTTAATTTGGCTCGACAAAATATTATCTCTTGCGCCGGTTTCTAATGTGCCCGGTTTATGTAAAGCTGTAATACTACGTTCCGTCACACCGACATCAAGATTGTCTTCGGTTACTCCTAATACTTGCTTTTTCTCTGCTAATAAATTTGACTCTACACTGTCATCTAAATCTGTAATACCTACATCATTCAAGTCAAATAACTCATTGCCCTTAGCCATATTATTTTCATTATTAGCCACTTTTAATAATTCATGATTCTTACCCTCATCAGATCTCATGACAGTCTCATTGTTAACTGTACTTGTTAATTTAGCTAGTGATGCTTCATCAGGTACATTTATATTACTTTCTGTTAATCTATTATGTAAGCCAGAGATAGAATGATGGTGAGTATCAGATAAGGCTAATAAACGGGGGGCGTCTTGTGAGTTGAGTGTACTAACTCCACTAGTCGTTGTTAACATTTCTTCTGATTGCGGCAAGATATGGCCGATGCTTGCCTCTGCTAGGAAGGGCATTTCCGTTTGTGCATCTACAACAGGCATAGTCAATGGCGCCAAACTTGACAGCTCTGTATCTAAATATTTTGAAAAATCAGTATCTGTGCCTGTCTCAGCACTAATTTCAACTGTATAAGGAAGCTCGTTCGACAATTCTGAGGAATTTAATGCCTCATTGCCTAATAAAAGATTATTGAGTATTTGCATGGTCTACTTCTACATTTATCATATATAGAATAATGCAAAAAGTAGACCAATTAGATTTATTGAAGAGTCTTTTTTCCCATATGACTGCTTGAATAGTCATCTGTCATTTTTTGTTCATATCGCTCATAATCAAGCGACTCATTATCACGATATTTATCAATTAGCGTATTTAATACCTTATTATAGATTGTATTTGACTTCCATTCATTTACAGCTTCATCTATAGATGATTGGATTTCATAAATTTCTTCTTTTTGTTTACCTATAAGATAGGTTATCCGCTGAATAAATAAATGCTCATTTTTAACTTTGAAAATTAGCTGGCTATTATCAACATTCGCTTGAATTTGACTAGCCTTATATTCTTTCAAATAATTTTGCAACTGCACCAACTGTTTTTCGGCTTGTTGTTTACGTGAAATAGAGTCAGCTAAGGCAGCTGCAGCTTCTTCCTCACGCAACTGTGCAATATTAACTATAGAGCCAAAAGATTTAACTGAGCTAACCATATATAATCCCTAATATATCTTATTCTTATAATTTTTCGGCAGTAACAAAAATATCTTGAAGTAATTTACGACTATTTGACGTTGAAAAAGCCTGGTTCATATCTTGGCGAATAAAGTTAATCAAGTATGGATATTTTTCTATAGCCTCATCTATGCTAGGGTCACTGCCTGCTTTATATATACCTAAATTAATAACATCCTTATGTTTGTTATAACGGTGTAATAACTCCCTAAACTTTGTACATAATTGCAGTGTTGTTTTATCAACAATGTTATTCATTACCCTACTTATAGAAGCCTCAATATTAATTGCTGGAAAAACGCCTGATTCTGACATTTCTCTCGATAAAACAATATGTCCATCTAAAATTGCTCTTGCAGCATCAACTATCGGGTCCATTTGATCATCACCTTCAGCTAATACCGTATAAATGGCGGTAATTGAACCTTCTCCAGAGGCACAACCTGCTCTCTCGACAAGTTTAGGTAATGCGGAAAAAACCGAAGGAGGATAGCCTTTAGTCGCAGGTGGTTCTCCGATAGCAAGAGATATTTCACGTTGCGCCTGCGCAAACCTTGTAAGTGAATCCATTAACAGTAAAACTTTCTGGCCTTTATCTCTGAAATACTCGGCAATGGTTGTTGCCAGCTTCGCTCCATTAACTCGCTGCAAAGGCATCGTATCAGCCGGCACAGCTACAACTATAGATTTGTGCATACCTTCTGCACCTAAAGTATTCTTAATAAATTCGCTAACTTCACGGCCACGTTCACCAATCAGGGCAACGATAACGACATCTGCTTCAGTAAACTTTGTCATCATGCCCATCAAGACACTTTTACCCAAACCACTACCTGCAAATAGTCCTATTCTTTGCCCTTCACCAATAGTTAATAAGCTATTGATAACTTTTATACCAACATCAAGAGGCTTATTGATAATGCGCCGACTTAGTGGATTAATGGGCAAGCCATTTATTGGCTGATAATCATCAATTGGAATATCATAACCTTCATCAAGAGGGTTACCAAGCCCATCAATGACTCTACCCAAGAAACTTTCCCCGACGCCAAATGAAGCTTCTTTATTTAATGGGCGAACTTTAGAATTAGGTAGCAAACCTTGCATAGTATGCACAGGCATTAAATAGGTGACTTCGTTAGTGAATCCAACAACCTCTGCTTCGATAGTAAAACCTTCACCAGTCTCAAGCAAACACCTCGACCCTATGGACATATGGCAACCAGATGCTTCTATTATCAAGCCAACAATTTTTTTTATTTTTCCTTCTGCAACTATCTTAGTATGAACGGCTTCCTCTTTACAATGGTGTATAAAGTCAACAATAGTCTGTTTTTTATATTTACCATGACTATCCATAGATTAATAGCTTAACTACCATCGAAGAACTGTTCGATAAGATCATGCATACGTTTTTCCAGTGACAAATCAACATTAATATCATCTGACTGAATTAGCATACCACCACGCTGCAGTTGGCTATCTTCAATAAACTTGCAATTAAACTCTTCTATTGAATCTATATTGCCTTCTATAAACTCTAGATCTTCAGGGTTTATGCTAATAGTTAATGTTTTGTTTTTATTTGGTAATAATTTAATAGCCTCTGATACTAAGTTAATAATTGTTTCTGGCTTATGACGTATATGATCAACTATCATTTTTTCTGCAATCAAAATGGCGAGCTCAGCTAGTTCTTTTTGTACGTTTTCATCTATATTGTTTAACGGAGCAGTAAACTTATCGATATTACTTTGTAACAACGATAAACTTTCTTTAATATCAGCCTGAATAATGGACTCAGCTTCATATTTACCGATTTTATAGCCGTCGTCATACCCGTGATCGCGGTTTTTAATAATATTGCTATCAACTTTAGTTTCTGTAGAAGCTAATTTTTCAGTGAAGTCTATATCTATAAAATCTGAATTTATATCAATGCCTACATGCAAATTTTCAGGAAAATCAGAGTTTTTATCGATTATTGGCGGTATCCATTCAGTAATCGTTGAGTCTTCTCCGCTAGGGCGCATAAACTTAGACAAAATCATCACCTCCGCCACCTAGGGCAATACGTCCTTCTTCAGACAGTTGTTGAGCAATTTTAAGAATATCCTTTTGTGCATCTTCTACTTCGCTGACTCTTACCGGGCCTTTTGTTTCCAGATCATCCCTCAACAAATCAGCTGCACGCTTAGACATATTTTTAAATATTTTTTCTTGAAGCTCGTTACCTGCCCCTTTAAGAGCAATAACTAATATATCTGACGATACATCTCTCAATAAGGTTTGCATACCTCTATCGTCTAGCGTTAGCAAGTTATCAAATACAAACATGAGGTCTTGAATAGATTGTCCAAGTTCAGCATCTACATCCTTGATAGCATCCATTACTTCACCTTCCATGGTGCTATCCATATTATTAAGAATATCAGCCGCCGTTTTAATTCCACCCACGCTGGA
>JAHDBX010000062.1:6405-7926 GCA_020630145.1 Gammaproteobacteria bacterium
GGTCTATTTGTGTTAGTTGATCCAACACTTCTGATTCAACTGTAGTATCGGTGCTGTTTAATATATCTGCAGCAACTTTAACACCACCAACATTAGAAAGCTTTACGGAGCCATCTGTATCCAACTGACTACTAATAATTCTATCAAGCTCTTTTAAAGCAACTGGATTAACAGTTTCTAAATTAGCTATTCGATAAATAATATCTGTACGCTTTGTATCGGGTAATAGTTCCAAAACTTCCCCAGCTTGTTCTGGCTCAATATAAGATAAAACAATAGCAATAATTTGAGAAGGCTCATTCGTTATAATATCGGCTATAGCCCGTGAGTCCATCCATTTTAAATTTTCTAGGCCTTTAGCCTGCCCCATATCTAGCCTTGATAATATGCTATTCGCTTTATCATCACCTAAGGCTTTTGTTAATGTTTTACGTAAATAGTCTGGGGCGCCTATACTAAGAGATGATTGATCAGTAATTTGGGACAAGAAATTTTCTAATACTCCAGCAATTTCCAATTGAGTCACATTATCTATCTGCGTAATATTATTACCTAGCATATGCACTTCTTTAGGTGACAAGTGCTTAACTACATCAGCAGCACGTTCTTCACCTAGCGACATTAAAAAAAGTGATGCTTTTTGTACACCACTCATATTCTCAGCAGCATCAGCAATAGCTGTACCATCGCTTTGCGCTAGATCATTCATCGTCACCAACCCAGTCTTTAACGACTTTAGCTACACGTTTAGGGTCTTGCTTGGCTAACTCTTTCGCCATATTCAAAATGTCACCATACACATGCGCAGGTGGTAATTCAGCATTATTTGCAGTCATATACTCAAGTTTTTCCATTTTTTGCTCTATAACGGGTATACGACTTTCTACAGTACCGTCTTCTATCATTTGACCAGACTCAGCCACATTTGCATTAGCAGATTCAGGTGTATTTGCCAACTTAAGTGGCAGGCTAAAGATGATGGGTTTAATAACCTTGAAAAATATAATTAAAACTAGCAAACCACCTAATAATTTTTTTGCAATATCCCATACGAAAGGTTTTTCCCATATAGGAACACTGGCAGCAGGACTAGTTATATCATTATAAAAAGGTATATTATAAACCGTTACAGTATCACCTCTTTCTTGATTAAAACCAATCGTACTTTTAACCAATTCTTCAATACTGGTTAACTGTTCAGCAGTAAGACTTACTTCTTCCTTAACTTCATTACCATCTTCATCAATACTACTTATAGTTTTTGTATTCATTAAAACAGCTACTGAAATACGTTCAACTTCACCTAATGACTTTTTAGTGTAAGTAGTTGTTTTGTCTAACTCGTAATTTCTAACTTCATTTCTGTTTGTATTATTAATAGGATTTTCATCATTAGCCGTATTAGTAGCTGCGGTTGTTCCAGCACCAGGAGGCTGATTAGTTAAAGCTCCCGGCACACCTGCTATACTTGAACTTGTACTCTGTTGTTCCTGTATTTTTTCACTTCTTATACTCTGATTA
>JAHDBX010000063.1:0-2469 GCA_020630145.1 Gammaproteobacteria bacterium
AGATACTTCACCCTGCGCATCAGTACCACTGGTAATATTATTGACCGAATACAACTCTAACTGCGCGCCACTATGTACAACGCTTTCAATAGCCTTGTATACCGCATCAACTTGGCCATCACCTTCTGCACTGGCTGATACATCTTGGCCATCAACACTTAAGATTAAATCAGCATGCGGCGCTACTTTTGATGAAACACCCACAGCTATACTCACTAAGTCGTATTTATTATTCTCTGTCGCTGTTGTATTGGTCGACAATGAAATTAAATCTTCGTCAAAAATCTCATGCTTTTTATCAGCTAAATCTTTGAATCGGGCGAACACATCGTTCAAAACATCTGGCGAATCAATGTCAACACCCAATTCTTCCAAACGTGTTTTAACCGCATTACGACCTGAGTGCTTACCTAAAACTAATTTATTAGTTTCTAAACCAATATCTTGGGCTCGCATAATCTCGTAGGTTTCACGGTTTTTAATCACGCCATCTTGGTGAATACCTGACTCATGAGCAAAAGCATTCGCTCCCACAATGGCTTTATTAGGCTGTACTTGAAAACCAGTAATACTGCTAACCAAGCGTGAACAGTTCATAATTTGTGTTGTATCAACATGCGTTTCAACATTGAACATATCACTACGCGTTTTTACAGCCATCACAATTTCTTCTAACGATGCATTGCCTGCACGCTCACCCAAACCATTAATAGTACACTCAACTTGTCTAGCACCAACTTGCACAGCAGCTAATGAGTTAGCAACCGACAAGCCCAAGTCATCATGACAATGCACTGAAAAAATGGCCTTATCAGAATTAGGTGTACGCTCCATTACCGCTTTCACCATTTGCGCAAATTGCTCTGGCATGTTGTAACCCACCGTGTCTGGCAAGTTAATCGTATTGGCACCTTCTTTAATAACTGCTTCAGTGATGCGTGCCATAAAGTCAATCTCTGAACGGCCTGCATCTTCTAATGAAAACTCTATATTATCGGTGTATTGTCGAGCTTGTTTGACAGCTTTTACCGCAGCTTCTATAACTTGCTCGGGGCGCATCTGTAATTTTTTCTCCATATGAATAGGAGATGTAGCAATAAAGGTATGGATACGTGGTGATACAGCCGCTTTAACGGCTTCTCCGCAACGTTCAATATCACCTGGAATAGCCCGTGCCAAACCTGCAACACTTGCATCTTTAACCGTTTCCGCTACCGCTTTAACCGCATCAAAATCGCCGGGGCTCGCTGCAGGAAACCCCGCCTCCATAACATCAACGCGTAAACTTTCTAAGGCCTTGGCAATATGGATTTTATCTTCTTTGGTCATAGATGCGCCGGGGCTTTGCTCGCCGTCACGCATCGTTGTATCAAATATAATTAATTTATCTTTACTCATGTCTTACTCCAATATACGCATAATAAGCGTACTTAAGGTTGCTTCAATTTTTTTTGGGTATACGTTTAGGCCGCCTCGTCAGGCATAGCAATCTCCCTTAAGGGAGCAGCAGAGTAAGAAGTTGTAACGCAGATGAAACTAACACAGCAAGGCCAGACGCGGGTTTGAATGCGTCTTTTAGTGAATAACCTTGTAATGAAAAATGATTCATACGCTAACTATATAAGTAAATATATCGAATTGCCAATATTTTTTAGTTTAACGGCGATTTAAATAAAATATTTACGGGAGTATTACCTAGTTTAATTATTCTCATTATCAGCAGCATTAGGAGCAGATGAGCGCTTTTGGTGTTTTTTTAACTTCCGTACAGCATAGGTAAAAGGTCCGCTTAATAAATAGACAAATGCAACGGTAAAAATCACCTTAGGTGGATCAAAAGAGATAAAAACAAAGACTAAAACGACGACCAATAAGGCAGCAAAAGGCACTTTACGCTTAATATTGATATTTTTAAAGCTATTGTAAGTAAAGTTACTTACCATTAGTAAACCACAAATAGTCGTTAATGCGCAGGCTAAATAAGCCATAGAACTGCCGGACAATTCCAAGTCGTAACAAAGCCAAATAAAGCTAGCCATCACAGCTGCCGCTGCTGGGCTCGCTAAACCCATAAAGTAGGCTTTATCAACTTGGTTAGACTGTACATTGAACCTAGCTAAACGCAAAGCAGCACCCGCTATAAATATAAATGCCGCTAACCAGCCTATTTTGGACCAATGCCAGCCAAATTCACGCATAGATAATAAGGCCCATTCGTACATCACCATAGCAGGCGCAATACCAAATGAAGCCATATCAGCCAAGCTGTCATACTGCTCACCAAAGTCACTTTGCGTATTGGTCATACGCGCGACACGGCCGTCAAGGCCATCCATAATCATCGCGATAAAAATAGCGATAGCAGCAGCTTCAAAACGGTCTTGTGTTGCAGCCACAATGGCATAAAAACCAGCAAATAAAGATGCCGTCGTAAATAGATTAGGTAATAAGTAAATACCTTTGGCGGGT
>JAHDBX010000063.1:2479-7919 GCA_020630145.1 Gammaproteobacteria bacterium
GCATTTGAGTGCTGTTCATGTTCTGTCATGGGTCTATTATAGACAAATATGTCTGCTCAAATAAATTCTTTACATAAAAAAATGCTCCGGCCTACCCAATTTAGGTAAGCCAGAGCATAATTCAATCAATTACAAAAAAGACGAATTAGTTCTTGTCTTTATCAATGATTTTTTCAGCTGTAATCCAAGGCATCATTTCACGTAATTTAGCACCTACTTGCTCAATACCGTGAGCTGCGTTATTACGACGATATGCTGTCATAGATGGGTAGTTTGTTGCGCCTTCAGTAATAAACTTCTTCGCATACTCACCGTCTTGAATATCTTTCAATGCTTTACGCATAGCCGCACGTGACTCATCATTAATCACTTTAGGGCCTGTTACATATTCACCATACTCCGCATTATTAGAAATTGAGTAGTTCATATCAGCAATACCACCTTGATACATCAAATCAACAATCAACTTCAACTCATGCAAACACTCGAAATACGCCATTTCTGGCGCATAACCCGCTTCAACCAAGGTATCAAAACCTGCTTTAACTAATTCTACACAACCACCACACAGTACAGCTTGCTCACCAAATAAGTCAGTTTCTGTTTCATCTTTAAAGGTTGTTTCAATAATACCTGTACGGCCACCACCTACACCAGAAGCATAAGAAAGCGCTAAATCTTTCGCCTTACCAGAGGCATCCTGGAAAACAGCGATCAAATCTGGAATGCCGCCACCATTAACAAATTCGCTACGAACCGTATGACCCGGCGCTTTAGGCGCAATCATAATTACGTCTAAGTCAGCACGAGGTACAACTTGGTTATAGTGAATAGCAAAACCATGAGCAAAGGCCAGAGTTGCACCTTGCTTGATATTAGGCTCAATCACTTCTTTATATAACTGACCTTGAAACTCATCAGGTGTCAAAATCATTACTACATCGGCAGAAGCAACAGCAGCAGGAACATCCGCTACTTTTAAGCCGTGTGCCTTAGCTTTAGCAACAGATGATGAATTTGGGCGTAGGCCAACTGTAACATCAGCGCCAGAATCATTTAAGTTACATGCATGTGCATGGCCTTGAGAACCATAACCAATGATAGATACTTTTTTGCCTTTTATGATCGAAAGATCACAGTCTTTATCGTAATAAACCTTCATATGTATTCCTAATGTAAATGTTATTTAAAAGCCGATATAAGTCTTTAGCCTTGCATAAGCCCTATATTCGACATTGAATGACTATGGTGGCGGATTATAGAACAAGACTTTCATTGCGTAAAATGATATATTTGAAACACACTATTCCAAAAAACGAAATAAAACCATATGGATACACGCTCACTAGCATTATTTCTACACCTATCTGACACCTTACACTTCGGACAAACTAGTCGAGCCCAACATATCAGCCCTTCAGCGCTTACGCGCACCATTCAGCAGCTAGAAGAAAAACTCGATACTGTGCTCTTTGAACGAGATAATCGTTCAGTTAAGCTCACAAAAGAAGGCAAGCTATTTCAGGAGTATGCATCGCGCTCACTAACCCAGTGGCAAGAATTCAAAAACGAATTGATGCAAGAACAACAAGCTTTACAAGGAGAAATAAGTCTATACTGCTCGGTCACCGCCAGTTATAGTTTCTTGCACAATACACTCAGTGAATTTCGTAACGCGTACCCCAAAATTGGCATCGTCTTACATACTGGCGACCCTGAGCATGCGATTAGCCATATACAACAAGGCTCAGAAGACATCGCCATTAGCACTAAGCCAGACAACTACCCTACTGCACTGGCATTCAAACGTTTAACCAGCACGCCTCTCCTGATTATCGGTTCGCATGAACAAAGCAGCAAAACGCTTGATTGGCACAACACACCAATGATTTTATCCGAGCGGGGCCTTATTCGTGACAAAGTAAATCGCTGGCTTAAAACGAATAACATTACACCCACTATCTATGCACAAGTATCAGGTAATGAAGCGATTGTTAGCATGGTCAGTTTAGGTTTTGGTTATGGTGTTGTGCCACAAATTGTATTGGAAAATAGTCCGCTCGCAAATAAAGTCAATATTATTTCCCATGACCCAGAATTACCCGCCATCGATGTCGGTTTTTTCGTACAGAAAAAAAGCCTACAAAACCCACTTATTCAAGCAGCATGGAATGCTCTAACAATATAGTTAAAAATTTTATTTTGTTATCTTGGTCACATAATGATATCGTTTGAAATAGAACCAAATGCTAATAACAGGGTCATAAAGTCGTCATTAAAAAAAAATAAACTATAATGAATATTCTTAACGAAACTAAATGGGTTAGCCGCTTTTTAAGTGGCAAAGATTTACCAACTGAGCAATCTAGTATATTGCAGCAAATCATTAGTCACTACTATGACCAAAGCACTTTAAGCATGGACTATGATGCGTTTATAGATTCTAAGCATTGGCAAGATATGACTATGATATCGCATGGTTTAAAAAACTATGACCTCAAAGAATTAGATACATATGAGTCACAACTTGCTTTCTGGCTTAATACTTTTAATATGCTTACCTTACATGGCATTGGTAAATCAACACACAAAGAACCCGTAAAAGAAGACTCTGCATTCTTTAGTGAAACCGCTTATAACATTGGTGAAGAAATATTTTCTTTAGACGACATTGAGCATGGTTTATTACGCTCAAACAGTGCCAAGTATCGTAGCAGTGGCGCATTTTATAAAAACAATGAATCTCAACAAAAGTGGGTACTTAACAAACTAGACCCAACCGTACACTTTAGCTTGTACTCTGCTTGTAAAAGTTCACCATCTTTAGTTGCATTTAATACTCAATATGTAATGGACCAACTTGCGACCCAAACTAACTTTGAGTTAACCAGACAAGTTAAGCTTGAAGGCAGTAAACTACATGTGCCTAAAACATTAAAATGGTACGCCAATGACTTTGGAACCAAACGTCAAATTGTAGAATTTATTGCACGCAATAGCCATGACGAATTAAAAAATAAAGTATTAGATAACCTACAAAACATTGACTTAAAATATAATGATTTTGATTGGGCACTCAATAAAAAAGTGACTTAACTTAATTAATGATATTTTTCAAAGTACTCAGCAACTTCATTTTACTTACTGCTGCAACAAGCTTACTTTTTATAGCCAATATTCAGGCCGCTAATTTGCCTGAAATGGGCAACCCGGTTAACAATAAATTAAGCCTGAAACAAGAAAAAATTATTGGCCAAGAATTTTATCGCAGCCTACTCAAAAGAAACTTGGTTATTAATGACCCTGAAACCCTCAGCTATTTAAAACATATAGGCAATACACTCGTTAACCAGCTGTAAAACAGCGAACAAGACTTTACATTCTTTCTGGTCAAAGACAGCTCCATCAATGCTTTCGCTACACCAGGTGGTTATATCGGTGTAAATGCCGGGCTGATTGCAGCTAGCAAAAATGAAGATGAATTAGCCGGCGTACTCGCTCACGAAATTGCCCACGTGCATCAACGCCATATAGCGAGACGTTTAGTTGATATGCAATCCAGCCAACTGATGTCTTTAGCCACCATTCTAACGGGCTTTATTGCCGCATCACAAGGGTATAACCAAGAAGCTTCTGCACTGCTCTATGGTGGTATTGCAAATCAACAACAACAAGCCATTAACTTTACTCGAGAAAATGAAATAGAAGCTGACCGGATTGGCATTAACTTACTGAGTAATACACAATATAACCCAGCCGGCATGGTGAGTTTTTTTAAAATTATGCAAAGGCAGACAGACAATCAAACCTTCGCTTCATACCAACATTTATTGACCCACCCATTAGATCAAGTACGCATAGCAGAAGCAGAAAATAGAATTGCGCAATTAAGCAGCAAAAACTTACATAAAACACAAAGTAACGATGACTACTTCTATATGCATGCACGTATTAGCGCACTTAACACTGATGATAAAACGGGGCTACTAAAAAGAACGTATACCTCATCACCAAGATCACAGTATGAATTAGCCCAAGCTTACGAAATGAACCAGCAATGGCAAAATGCTGAAGGTACGTATCAAGCTTTAGCTAAACAAAATAACAACATGCCTTTTATTTTAGGCTTAGGTAGAAGCTATATAAAACAGCAAAAATATGCTGAAGCATCCTCTCTTTTAGAGCAATACTTAAAAGTACAGCCCGACAACTTTGCATTGAATATTTACCTTGCACAAGCCAGACTTTATAGCCAACAGTCAGCCGTCGCTATTAAGCAAATGAATAGCTACCTGCGCAATACAGGCCAACCTCGCACCGCTGAAATCTATCAATTATTGGCCTTAGCTTATACAAATACCGAACAACATTATTTAGCTAAAAAGACGCAAGTAGAATACCTTTATTACAACGGCAACTACCATACAGCTATTGGCATATTACAGAACTTGATAAAAGATAAAGAATTAGACGCTACTGAAAAGCAACACTTGCAAACTCGTCTGGAGCAAATAGTAAAAACTCAAAAAGACATTAAAGCACTTGGGTAATATTGAGTTAAAGCGATTCGCTAACACTCGCACATAAATACACGAAAAAACCATTAGATTAAATAGCAATAGCACGGTATTATCTTACTATACATTCAAACTAATAAGCTTTTCTATCCATATGCGTAATGTAAATTACAACCACCTCTACTACTTTTGGACCGTTGCCAAACATGGCACAGTAATAAAAGCTGCTGAAATTCTTTTTCTAACACCACAAACAATAAGTGGCCAAATACGAGCTCTTGAAAATACTATTGGTGAAAAACTATTCGAAAAAAGTGGTCGTCAACTTGTACTATCAAGGTTTGGCCAAACCCTGTTCGAATACTGCGAAGATATCTTTAAATCTGGCCCTGAATTAATTGATATTGTGAAAGGCAATATACAGCAACAAAACTTTAAAGTGGGCTTGTCTGAGCATGTACATAAGCCCATTGTGTACTCCTTATTAGAACCCGCACTTGAAATGGACCCTCCTATCCGTTTAAGTTGCATCGAAGGTAGTTTAGAAAGCTTAATTGCTGATTTAAGCCTACATAAGCTAGACTTGATTTTGTCAAACGTTGCCTTGCCCCCTAATCCTAACGTTAAAGTCTATCATCAGGAACTGGGTCAAAGTGGCCTGACTTTTTTTGCTTCTTTGCCCCTGATTTCTAAATTCAGCGCACCTTTTCCTGAGCTTTTAGATGGCGCGCCATTTTTACTGCCTACGGCTGATTCACCTTTAAGAAGAGATTTAGAACTGTGGTTTGCCAAGCAAGAACTAAACCCCAATATTGTTGGGGAATTTAGTGATGGCGCTTTATTAACGTCATTTGGTCAGGCTGGCGCAGGCATATTTGTATCACCCACTGCCATAAAAGCTGAAATTATGCGACAATACAGCG
>JAHDBX010000064.1:0-1681 GCA_020630145.1 Gammaproteobacteria bacterium
ATTCCAGAAAAAATTCAAGGTATTATTATTAGTGCCTTAAATAGTCGAATGTATTTCAAAGATGAAGTAGAAAATAAAGAATACTTTGTTGATGATCTATCTGTAAGTGCAACAACAAATGGCAAAAGACATCAGCTTTATATTTCTAGCGACTTACCCTCAGATTTAGGTAGAAGTTTTGATGTGGGTGTGGATGTGCAAGGGGATGTTAATCAACCCACAACATTGCTTGGCCAGACCTATGTGAATGTCAATAAATTTGATGTGAAAAAGTTGCAGCCATGGTTTGATTATTTGGCGCCAGTAAAGAGTGGCGTGCTTAGCGGCGCTTTCTGGTTTGATGTTGGTGATAATAAGCAAGATTTTTTCGCCCAGCTGCAAGCTGAAAAGGTTAAAGTTGATACCAAAAAAATCAAAGATAAAAGGTTCGCTAATATAAACGCTGAATTAGAGCGTGTTGACGTTGTTGGTTTATTTAAGAAAGAAAACAATGTTTATCAAGCTTATTTGCCAATGGTTAAGTTTGCTGGTGTTTCACAAGAAGAGGACTCTGTTTTTTCTGACGACCTGCTTATTAGCTTTACCACGGCTGATGAGTCGTTAGCTAATGTAGAGAAATTCAAAGTTTCCTACGATGAAGTGTCTCTGGAAGTTATGCAAGAAATAGTAGGTTTTTTGCCTAACTCTTCGTTTAAAGACAATGTTAAAAACATTAGTTTATTAGGCTCTATTAAAAATGGTTTTTTGACGTGTGGGAATATAGGTCAAAAAGTTGATTGTGTGGGTAAAAGTTATTTTGAAAAGATTGATTATTCATCAGGTAAAGGCAAGCCTTCAGTAAAAGGTTTCTCAGGTGATGTAGCTTATGCTAATGAGCAGTTATATGTTGCTTATGACAGTGAAAACATAACCGTGGACTTGCCTAGTTTGTTTGTGAGTCCTATTGCTTTAGATGCATTGCAAACAACAGCTTGGATTGATATTGCATCAGGTGATGTTGTGCTTAGGGATGGTTTAGCAGAGGTGGGTGATGCTGTTGTTAATTTTAATATGGATGTTGATATTGAAAAAAATGCAGATGGTATAAATCAAGAGTTGAGCACTATACGTTTGCGTGCTAGTACTGAAAATTTTGCAGCGAAAAATATAAAAAACTATTTGCCTCTAAAAAAGATGTCGCCATTATTTAAAAAATGGGTTGAGCCAGCTTTTAAGTCGGGTATTGTTAAAAAGGGCAGTGCAGTAGTTAACACATCGTTTGCGAATTATATGAAAGACCCTAGCAATGTTTGGCAAATAAAAGCCTCTGCTATGGCTGTTAATATGAATTTTAATGCTAAATGGCCTTTGTTAAAAAACATAGAAGGTGAATTTCTCGTTAATAATCATGGACTTTTTGTGGATGTAGATAAAGGACAAACACTTGATCTGCCATTCCTGAAATCGTACCTATGGATGGATGGGTATAAAAATTCTCAACTACATGCCAGTTTATCGGCTTATGGTCGGTTTTCCAGCTTGTTAAAAGTAGTGCGTAGAAGTCCGCTGTCTAAAGGTTATGAGAGTGTGCTTGATAATATAAGTGTCAACGGGCAACAGCGCTCACAGTTTGCAAATACCACTTAATAATGTCAATCCTGGCAGATTTTGAGATTGAGGTAGATAAAGCCCGTTAGCATGA
>JAHDBX010000064.1:1691-4119 GCA_020630145.1 Gammaproteobacteria bacterium
TGTCTAAAGGTTATGAGAGTGTGCTTGATAATATACGTGTTAACGGCCAACAGCGCTCACAAGTCAGTTTGCAAATACCACTTAATAATGTCAATGCAACCCTAGCAGATTTTGAGCTTGAGTTAGATAAAGCCCGTTTGCATGAAAAGGTCGTTGATTTACATTTAACGGCAATACCCAAAAAGACTATATTGTATGGCAGTGAATCAGCTTTTGTTGTTAACCCCTTTTCTGCACGCTTGGATGATCAACCTGCTCGTGTTGCAGTAGATACACGTCCAGATATTAATACAGGTTTAGTGCATACCAACCTTTATGCTCAAGTTAGTACGGAAGCAAAAGCATTTTGGCCAGACCATGTATTAAGAGTGCCTACCTGGTTGAATGAAGTTAAAGGTGAATCAGACTATGCAATGACCTTAAGTCTACCTTTAAATGCTAAAAAGTACGCTGATAATGCAGCAATAGAGTTGCAGCAACGTTACCCTTATTTACACGTGGTAAGTAGCTTGCAGGGAGTGAGTGTAGAGTTCCCCGAACCTATAAAAAAACCGGCGTCAGATATAGCAAATATCGATGTAAAAGTACTGTTGTTGCCTGAAAATAAAATAGGTATAGACTTTGTTTTGCACGACTATGCTAAAGGTAGTGTGATGACAACAATTGAGCAGAATATTTTAAATATTAACTCTGGTGATATTTTGCTTCGTTCGAGTGCTGAGCCAAGTGCCAGTAATAGAGATGGCATTGCAATTCAAGGAAGAGTACAAAAGTTTGATATGGATGAGTGGTTGGATTATATCAATTCTCAGCAAGGTGATGGCGGTAAAAATATTGTATTGGATGCTATTCGTTTTATCGATGTTGATGTGGCTTCACTTTATTATTCGAATAGAGAGTTTATGGGTAATCGAGTGACTGCAACTCAGTCCCCGCAAAGCTGGTTACTTAATATTAAGAATGAAGCTTTAAAGGGAGAAATAAATGTACCCAAGAGTGATATTCTTAATAATGGCATTGTTGCTCGTTTTGATTCTATAGATTGGAATGCTATACCTCCAGCATATAGCAGAAGTGCAGTATTAAACCCCAAAGATGTGCCATTGTTGCAACTGAGTATTGGTCGCTTGAAAATGAATGACTATATCTTTGACAATGTGAATGTGACGACATCACGTGTTTTGCACGGTATAAATATTGATAGCTTTACTGTTAATAATCCTAGTTTAAATATTGCTATGCAGGGTGAATGGATTAATGCACCTGATGGTAGTAGCGAAACACGTATTGCAGGTAAGCTGACAACGGAAAATTTGGGGCAAGGCTTAAATAATATGGGCTATGCTAAATTGATTGAAGGCGGGTTTGGTAATATTGATTTTTCATTTAACTGGCCCAATTCCCCTGTCGATGTATCATTTAAAAATTTAGCAGGCGAGGCGAGCGGTATATTTGAAGAGGGCGATATCCTAACGATAGATCCGGGTGCAGGGCGCATATTAAGTTTAATTTCTTTAACGCAGTTGCCAAAGCGATTACTATTAGACTTTAAGGATGTAGATTCTAAAGGTTATTACTTTAAAAAAATGACAGGGAAATTTGCTTTTAATAGTGGTGTGGCTAATGCTGAACGTTTTTATATGCGTAGTTCTTTAGGGAAAATGTATATAACGGGAGAGACAAACCTAATCGAGCAAAGCTATGATCAAGAACTACGCTTTATTCCTGATTTGTCATCTAGCTTGCCAATTATAGGCACCTTGCTTGGTGGTGGCAATACCGGTGTAGGTTTATTGGTATTAGATGGTGTAGCTCGCATTTTTGGCAAGCAATTGGATGATTTTGGTGAAACTAAATATAAAATTACAGGTTCATGGGATGAGCCTAGTGTTGAACCCGTTGTTCGGCAGACGGAGATTAACTAAAGTGCTATGTAAAAACGATGGCTCGATTAATACAATATAAGCAACTATTTAATACATATTTATAGATTACTTTTATGCATCAAATTATTATGAATATTCAAAAACTACGACCAATTTTCAGAGTAGCTCTTTTATCTGGTTTGTTCGCATTGTCGATGTTCTTTTCCTTTGCTGTACAAGCCGCTGAGGTTTATAAGCTTTCGGTCGATGAATGGGATAGGCCTCATGATGCAAAGAGTGTGTCAATAATACAACCTTTGCCAGATGTTATTGCTAACTGGCAATCTAAGGAAAATCAAAATATCGAGATACGCTACCCTGGTGGCGAGTCAGGTTTATTGCTAGCGACTAGTTTGCGTGATTGGTTGGTTGTTTTAGGTGTGCCATCTGGTGCTATTATATTAACTTCAGGTAGTGCTGATTTCACAGAGTTAGAGTTACTCGTTCAATAGATAAAGTAGGGAAATAGAAAATATATGACAAAGAAAATTTCTTGTATACAA
>JAHDBX010000064.1:4129-7893 GCA_020630145.1 Gammaproteobacteria bacterium
TGGCATCAGGTATTAATTTACAAGGCAATTTATATGAAGCAGAAAGACTAATTGCCCAAGCTGTTGAAGCTGATGCAGATGTAATTGTATTGCCAGAAGACTTTGCTTTTATGGGCAATGCTGCAACCGACAAGCTGGAGCATAGTGAGAAAGCAGGTGATGGTCCTATTCAAAATTTTGTTAGTGGGCTGGCTAAAAAGCACGGTGTTTGGATAGTCGCTGGCAGTATACCTTTGGTATGTAGTGATCCAAATCGTTGTCGTACAGCGGTACTGGTTTTCAATAGTGAAGGTGAGCAAGTTGCACGCTACGATAAAATGCATATGTTTGATGTTACCGTGCCAGAAACGGGTGAAACCTATAATGAGTCGGATGTTGTTGAGCCAGGTACAAGCATATCTGTGTTTGATTCACCGCTTGGTAAAATGGGTATTAGCGTATGTTACGACTTACGTTTTCCTGAGTTGTACCGAAATATGTTAGATCAAGGCATGGAAATACTCGTTGTGCCAAGTGCTTTCACTGCGTTAACGGGTAAAGCACATTGGGAGCCACTGGTTTTAGCCCGTGCCATAGAAAATCAATGCTTTGTAGCCGCGGCTAATCAGGGTGGTTATCATGCTAATGGGCGTGAAACACATGGCCATAGTATGGTTGTTGGCCCTTGGGGTGTTGTTTTAGATTCTTTAGCAAGCGGTTCAGGTGTTGTTGTAGCTGAAGTTGATTTAGATCGCTTGTATGCGATTCGTAATAGTTTTCCAGCCGTTAACCACCGGATATCTCACTGTACATTATGATTAAAAATTCACATGAACAAGTTACGCAAGCCTTATTAAGTAGTAATGGCTTAAATGATGCTCACCTCGATAAAGCTTTAGCAAGCTTGTTAAGTCATTCAATTGATGGTGGCGATTTATATTTTCAACTCAGCCAGCATGAGTCTTGGGCATTAGAAGATGGCATTGTAAAAAATGGCAGCTTCAATATAGACCAGGGTGTTGGTGTGAGAGCTATTAGCGGTGAAAAAACGGGTTTTTCTTACGCCGAAAATATTAGTGATGACGCTTTATTTAGTGCTACAAAAGCTGCACGCAGTATAGCTAAAGTAGGGCAGCAGCAAAGCCATAAAATATTAGCAGCAAAAAGCTCACCGGCTTTGTATCAAGCTATTAACCCCATTGATACCTTAAGCGATAAAGAAAAAATAGCCTTGCTAGAAAAGGCTGATGCTGTTGCACGTGCAGAAGACTCACGTGTTAAGCAAGTGTTTGCAAACTTATCATCTGTTTATGAGCAAGTACTAGTCGTAGCAACTGATGGAACCTTGGCGAGTGATATCAGGCCTTTAGTGCGTTTAAATGTGAGCGTAATAGTTGAAGAGAATGGCCGACGTGAACAAGCTAGCAGTGGTGGCGGTGGGCGTTACAGTTTGCAAAACTTTATTGATGAAGACAGTGTTGTTGCTTATGCGAAAGAAGCTGTTCGTCAAGCTCTAGTAAATTTACAAGCAATACCAGCACCGGCTGGTGCAATGCCCATTGTACTCGGGTCAGGTTGGCCCGGTGTGTTGTTGCACGAAGCTGTTGGCCATGGTTTAGAAGGTGACTTTAACCGCAAGGGTAGCTCGACATATTCAGGTTGTATTGGTCAACAAGTGGCATCTCCTTTAGTCACGGTCGTTGATAATGGCACGATAGAAAATCGCCGTGGTTCCTTAAGTGTTGATGATGAAGGCACGCCAACGCAAAATAACGTGTTAATAGAAAATGGTGTCTTGAAGAATTACATGCAAGATAAGATGAATGCAAAATTAATGGGGGTTGCACCTACCGGTAATGGTCGTCGTGAATCTTATGCGCATCTGCCTATGCCACGTATGACAAACACCTATATGTTGGCGGGTGATAGCGAGCAAGCTGAGTTGATTGCTAGCGTTGATAAAGGTATTTATGCAGCTAACTTTGGTGGTGGCCAAGTAGATATAACGAGCGGTAAGTTTGTCTTTTCTGCATCAGAAGCGTATTTGATTGAGAATGGAAAAATCACAACACCTGTAAAGGGCGCTACATTAATTGGCAATGGTCCTGATGTTATGAATAAAATTTCCATGGTAGGTAATGACTTAGCATTGGATACAGGTGTAGGTGTCTGTGGTAAAGAAGGTCAGAGTGTGCCCGTTGGTGTAGGACAGCCAAGTTTGAAGATAGATGAAATTACTGTGGGTGGAACTGCGCTATGAGTAATGAGATCAATGCGGCGTTAATAAAAGAACGAATTGAGTTTGCGCTAGATATTGCTAAAAAAAATAATGTAGAAGCAGAAGTATCGGCCAGTGAAAGTATTGGTTTAAGTGCAAGTGCCCGCATGGGTGATGTTGAAACGGTGGAGTTTAATAATGACCGCAGTTTTAGTATTACTGTGTATAAAGGTACGCAAAAGGGCGCGGCTAGTACAAATGACTTACATGATGAAGCAATAGAGAAAGCGATTAAAGCCGCGAGTAGTATTGCTGGTTTTACAGGTGAAGATAAATATGCAGGCTTACCTGATAAAGACTTATTAGCCTGGGAGGCAAAAGACTTAGATTTAGACCACCCATGGGATATAGACAGTGAAAAGGCCATAGCATTAGCTATTGAGTGTGAAGATGCTGCAAGAAACTATGATGCAGAAATAAGTAATAGTGAAGGTGCAGCAGTGAATAGCCACCGTGGAGTGGTGGTGCTGGGTAATTCGCATGGCTTTGTGCAAAGCTACTCAGGGGGTAGACACAGTATTAGTTGTTCGGTTATTGCCGGTCAGGCTGATGCCATGCAGCGTGATTATGCGTATACATTAAATCGTATTTCAACACAGCTTAATTCTGCTGCTGAGGTTGGTGAAGAAGCCGCAAGGAAAGCAATTAAAAGACTGAATCCTCAAGCAATAAAAAGCCAAGAAGTACCTATACTATTTAGCAATGAAATGGCACGTAGTTTATTGGGCAGTTTAATGAGTGCTATAAATGGCCGTAGTATTTATCATAAAGCCTCATTTTTATTGGATAGCGTAGGTGAGCAACTCTTTCCAGAGTGGCTTAATGTTGTTGAACAACCACACCTTAAACAAGCTATTGGTAGTTCTGCTTTTGATGGTGAAGGTACGGCTACGCAAGATCGTAGCTGGATAGAGGGAGGTAAGCTGCAAGGTTATATGTTAGACAGCTATTCAGCAAGACAGCTTGGTGAAAAAACGACTGGTAATGCAGGTGGTACGCGTAACCTTGAATTGCAAGCTAGTAACATGGCAAGCTTTGATGACTTGCTTCATGAAATGCAAACCGGTTTTTATGTGACAGAAATGATGGGTAGTGGTGCTAACACTGTAACCGGTGATTACTCACGCGGAGCTGCCGGTTACTGGGTAGAGAACGGTGTTATACAGCACGCTGTAGACGAAGTGACTATTGCGGGTAATTTACGTGATATGTATAAAGATATTGTTGCCGTGGGTAATGATATTGACTTACGTAGCAGTACGCGTTCAGGCTCAGTACTCATTTCTAAAATGACACTTGCAGGTAAGTAATAAAAACAATACTATATTTGTTTTTTCTATATTCTCCGGGGTTGATGTTATAAACCCGTTTAAACTCACGATAAAAGTTTGAGCGGGTTAGAAACCCAGATTTTTCTAAAATAGATTGCACTGAGTCATCACTGTTCTTAAGTAAATCAGCTGCATGCTCTACTCGAAAATTGTTTACATACTGTGAGGCATTAATG
>JAHDBX010000065.1 GCA_020630145.1 Gammaproteobacteria bacterium
ATCGAAGAGCCCGGTGTATACCGTGGCCAATGTGCTGAATTATGCGGTAAAGACCATGCCTTTATGCCTGTGGTTGTACGTGCAGTTTCAGTAGAAGAATACGAAGCTTGGCTAGCCGAGCAAAAAGCAACGCAGCTTGCTGCCAAATAACGGGGTTTAACGATATGTCTGATCATGATCATGGCCCAGCTAAAGGCTTACTACGCTGGGTAACTACAACAAACCATAAAGACCTAGGTTCTCTATATTTATGGTTTGCTTTTATAATGTTTTTTGTGGGCGGCTTTATGGCGCTTATTATCCGTGCCGAATTATTCGAGCCGGGTATGCAGTTTGTCGATCCACAGTTCTTTAATTCAATGACCACCATGCACGCACTCATTATGATATTTGGTGCGGTGATGCCAGCGTTTGTTGGCTTGTCTAACTGGTTAATTCCAATGATGATAGGTGCACCAGATATGGCCCTGCCACGTTTGAATAACTGGGGGTTTTGGATACTACCTTTTGCATTTGCCATGTTATTAAGTACATTGTTTATGGATGGTGGTGCACCAGCCGGTGGTTGGACGATGTATGCGCCTCTAGTATTGCAAACAGGTGATGCATTCCCATTTGTTATCTTTGCGATTCATTTAATGGGTATTTCATCCATTATGGGTTCAATTAACGTGGTTGCGACTATTCTTAATATGCGTGCGCCGGGTATGAGCCTAATGAAAATGCCATTGTTCGTATGGACATGGTTAATCACAGCTTACCTATTGATTGCGACTATGCCAGTATTGGCTGGTGCAGTAACCATGTTATTAATGGATAAGTTCTTTGGTACCAGCTTCTTTAGCGCGGCCGGTGGCGGTGACCCCGTTCTGTATCAACATATTTTCTGGTTCTTTGGTCATCCAGAGGTATATATCTTGATCTTGCCAGCCTTTGGTATCGTATCAATGATTATTCCAACCTTTGCACGTAAACCACTATTTGGTTATGCCTCAATGGTGTATGCAACGGCGTCCATTGCCTTCTTATCGTTTATCGTATGGGCTCACCATATGTTTACAGTAGGTATGCCTTTGTCGGGTGAGCTGTTCTTTATGTTTTCAACCATGTTAATTGCTGTGCCAACAGGCGTAAAAGTATTTAACTGGATGGCTACAATGTGGCGCGGTGCAATGACATTTGAAACGCCTATGTTATTTGCTATTGGCTTCTTGGTCATGTTTACACTGGGTGGTTTCTCAGGTGTCATGATGGCAATAACACCTGTTGATTTCCAATATCATGATACCTACTTTATTGTTGCTCACTTCCACTATGTATTAGTGCCGGGTGCAGTGTTCTCAATTATTGCTGCGGTATATTACTGGTTGCCAAAGTGGACGGGTTATATGTACAACGAAACATTAGGTAAGTGGCATTTCTGGTTGTCGGCTATATCAGTAAATATTACTTTCTTCCCTATGCATTTCGTTGGCTTGGCCGCTATGCCTCGTCGTTACGCTGATTACGCTGTGCAATACGCAGACTTCAATGCGATTGCATCAGTAGGTGCATTCATCTTTGGTTTCTCGCAATTATTGTTCTTGTACATCGTTATTAAAACTGTGTGGTTTAGTAAGCAAGAAAGTAAAGCGACTGACCAAGTATGGGAAGGCGCAGAAGGCTTAGAGTGGGAAGAGTTAACATCGCCGCCGGCATACCACTCGTTTACTGTTCCACCTGTTGTAAAGTAAGCAGTGGAACAAAGACAACAACTGGCTGAGGCCGACCATATAAAGGTGCAAGTCTCAGCCGGTAAAATGGTACTAGTTGTTATAGCTATGTTTGCATTTGGTTTTGCACTAGTACCCTTGTATGACGTTATATGCGATATAACGGGCTTAAATGGTAAAACCGGTGTTATTGATGCGAGCCAAGCAGGTGATGATGACCGTTTTACGCCCGATACAACGCGTGATGTTGGGGTAAACTTTGTTACAAGTGTTAACGAGTTTGCGCCAATAGAGTTTCGCGCAGAAATGCCTAGCATGGATATACATCCTGGCGGTGTTTACGAAGCAAAGTTTATCGCCCGGAATAAAAGCGATCAGTTTTTAATCGGGCAAGCGGTACCGAGTGTGTCGCCAAGAGAAGCCTCACTTTATTTTAATAAAGTTGAGTGTTTCTGTTTTGAAAATCAGCCTTTTGAGGCTGGAGAAGAAAAAGTAATGCCAGTTAAATTTATCGTTGATAAAGAACTGCCAGAGCGATATAAATCTATTGTCTTATCGTATACGTTTTTTAACGTTAGTGATAAAGCCAAATAACAAATAGAAAACAAATGAGGAAAAGTCATGGCTCATAGTAAAGATGCTTATTTTGTACCCCACAGTACAGACTACTGGCCAATAGTAGGTTCGGTTGGCTTAGTTGGTATGGTTGGCGGTTTTGCTGCATTTTTAAATGGCATGCCTATAGGCGAAATATCAATGATATTTGGTTTGGTTGTGTTTTTAATTATGTTTTGGGGCTGGTTTCGTGTTGTGATTAAAGAAAGTCATGCTGGTTTGTATAGCAAGCAAGTTGATTTTACTTTTCGTTGGGGCATGGGCTGGTTTATTTTTTCTGAAGTCATGTTCTTCTGCGCATTTTTTGGTGCATTGTTTTACGCGCGTTCGCTGTCGCTGCCATGGTTAAGTGGTGAAGGCTCGGGTTCCATAACGCACGAGAACTTATGGCAAACATTTGAGTATGTATGGCCAACGAATGGTCCTGCTGGTTTGGGTGGTGACTTTGAAGGCATGGGGCCATGGGGTTTGCCATTAATTAATACGCTGTTGCTGCTAAGCAGTGGTATTACCTTAACATGGGCGCATCATGCTATTGTTAAAGGCCATCGCACACAGGTTATTATTGGTTTATTTCTAACAGTATTGTTAGGCGCTATTTTTATGGGCTTCCAGGTTGAAGAATATATTCATGCGTATAAAGAACTTAACCTGACGCTTGAAACAGGTATTTATGGCAGCACCTTCTTTATGCTAACCGGTTTTCATGGCTTCCACGTAACCATGGGCGCGATTATGCTAGCCGTTATCTTGGTACGTGTATGCATGGGGCACTTTACGCCAGAAAATCACTTTGCATTTGAAGCATGTGCTTGGTATTGGCACTTTGTTGATGTTGTTTGGTTAGGCCTGTTTGTTTTTGTTTATATTATGTAAGCAAAGTAAAAATAATAAAAAAGCGCGGGACTGCACAAACAGCACCGCGCTTTTTTTTGCCTGTTAATTTATAGAGCCTATTTTATATTGGTCTAAATTGGCGATGGGTTCATGCCCAGTTGGCCGGTGGCAAGTAGAATAATGATGATGATAAACAATAGGAAAGACAGCCCAATACGCCAAGTTAAAGATTTGGCCATTTTATCGTGATCATCACCCTGTCTAAATAGATGGAATAAAGCGCTGCCTAGATTAAATAAAACGGCTAGGAAAAGCAGTAAAATAATGACTTTAACGGGACTCATAATTATATTGTCTTACTTTAAAAAATACAGCATAGCGTAAAACATTGGCTTAAGCCATAAGTGGCGTAGAAGATAAGCGTAACTGTAAGTAGGATTGCGGTAAAATAAACGGATGAACATGATCGTTTTTAATCGGCGTTTATATATTGCCTTGCTGCCGTTCCTGGTAGTAGTGGCCTTGCTATTGATAATGGCCAAACTGGGCTTTTGGCAGCTTGATCGGGCCGCGCAGAAAAAAGCCTTGTTAACCGCGGTGAGTGATGCACAAACTCAACAGGTACAACGCTTGTATAAGGTGCCTGCTGAACTGCTGGATTGGCAATATCGTAAAATAGATATTAGTGGCCGTTACCTGAAAGATAAGCAGTTATTACTTGATAATCGTTTTAGTGGTAAAGCCGATGATAAAAGAGCGGGTTATGAAGTGTTAACACCATTTGAATTGCAAGACGGTTCCGTTGTGTTGGTTAATAGAGGCTGGTTACCGAGGGCGGCTAATAGGTCTGATTTGCCAAATATTGCCATGGAGCAAAATATTAAGCAGCTAAAAGGTATTGTGCGTAAGCCAGCAAAAGCATTTAGCTTGGGCAATATAAATGAATTGAGTAGTACTTGGCCCAAATTAATACAGTTTATTGATATCGCGCAATTATCAGAGTTGCTGGATATGCCGTTGCACCAAGCTATTGTTATGTTATTGCCAGAGCAGCCTGAAGGTTATAGTCGGCATTGGCAAAACCAAAGTGATATTAAAATGGGTCCGGCGGTGCATTATGGCTATGCCTTTCAGTGGTTTGCCTTATCGCTTACCCTGTTGGTGTTAAGCGTGTTTATCGTTATTAAAAAAAGTGAAAAGGTTAAAGCATAATGATGCAAGAAGAAGTGAAGCGTAAAAAAGGTCGCGTTTGGTTAGTCGCCCTCATTGCACTGTTTGTGCTGCCTATGTTGGCATCATGGGGCTTGTTTTTTTATACGCAAAAAACGGGTGAGGTATGGGGCACAAGCAACAAAGGCGTATTAATCAGGCCAATGATTGCTTTGCAAGATATTGACCTATCTTTGTTTAACAGCCAGAAGCTCACTTTAAAAGAGTTGGAAACACAGTGGACCTTGTTATATCTAATGCCTGAGGATTGTAAAGCGCAATGTGAGCAAGACATTTACCATATGCGCCAAGTACATGTTTCAATTAGCAAAGACTTTGGCCGAGTACAACGTTTACTGGTTTTGCAAAAGCCAGAGCAGTTGCAAACAAAATATGAATTTTTGCAGCATTACAATGATATGTTAATTGCTAAGCAAGATGATCAGGTATCGCCATTGCGTCAACAAATAGCATTACCCGTAAATGATAGGCTTAGTGGCAGTATAGAGGGGCATATCTATATAATTGACCCGCAAGCCAATGTTATGATGGTATATGAGAAGGGCGTCGACCCGGCAAAAATATTTAAAGACTTAAAAAAATTACTGCGCATGTCGCGTATTGGTTAATAAACGATGAAAAAAACATACAGAAGAAGGCCATGGGCTAAAAAAGCTTACGTTAATCCTACCCCTGTTGCTTTACGTTATATGGCTTTAATAGCCTTATTGACTACTTTGACCGTAGTTGTGTTAGGTGCCTATGTGCGTTTGTCAGATGCGGGCTTAGGTTGTCCTGATTGGCCGGGTTGCTATGGCAATATTGATGTGCCACAAAGTGCCGAAGAGCTTGCACAGGCAAATGAAGCTTATCCTGAGCGCCCAGTAGAAGTGGCTAAAGCGTGGAAAGAAATGGCACACCGCTATTTGGCTAGTGGACTTGGGTTACTAATACTGATTATAGCGCTTGTAAGTCTAATCAAAAGAAAGAAAGGTATGCTTGTGCTCTTGCCAGTCGCCTTATTAGGCATGGTAATATTTCAGGGTATGCTCGGTATGTGGACAGTGACGCTGCTACTTAAGCCCTTAATTGTTACAGCGCATTTATTGGGGGGTATGACGACACTATCGTTGTTGGTTTGGCTTGTACTGAGTTTTTTCGCGATAAGAATAGCGAATACACACAAATTGTCTAAAGCCTTTAAGTCATATTTGATTCTATGTTTTATTGCCTTGTGTTTGCAAATCGCCTTAGGTGGCTGGGTGAGCACAAATTATGCCGCCTTAGCATGTTATGGTTTTCCGCAATGCAACACCTATTGGTGGCCGCCGGAAACAGATTTTAAAACGGGTTTTACCCTATGGCATGGTTTAGGTATTAATTACGAATTTGGCCAGTTAGAAGCACCAGCAAGAATAGCCGTACACCTAACACATCGCATTGGTGCTGTAGTCGTAACCGTATTGTTTATCGGTTTGATTTTTGCCTTACGTAAAAACAGTAAAAAGGTTAAAGAGCTAGGTAACTGGGTGTATGTGATTGCACCACTATTATTGTTGCAGATTTTATTGGGTATTATAAATGTCACTAAAGCTTTACCACTAGCTGTGGCAACGGCACATAATGGTGTGGCAGCTTTGTTGTTAATGGCAATGGTTAGCTTACTATTCTTAGTATTTAAGCGATAGTAAAAAATAATGAGTACATCTGTTATAAAACAATACTACGAGCTAACAAAACCACGGGTTGTGTTTTTATTGGTTTTTACAGCGGTAGTGGGTATGTTGTTATCAACGAAAGGTTGGGTGCCGTGGCAAGCTTTTGTTTACGGTAGCCTCGGTATTTGGTTGGCCTCTTCAGCAGCAGCAGCTTATAACCACTTGATCGATGAAAAAATTGATGCGCAAATGGGGCGAACTGCTCAGCGCCCCTTGCCGCAAGGTCAACTCACGACTAAAAAAGTTTTTATTTTTGCCAGCAGTTTAGCCGTGTTGTCAGTACTTATATTATGGTTTTTGGTTAACCCCTTAACCGCAGTGCTAACATTTGCTTCAATGATTGGTTATGCCGTTATTTATACTATGTACCTGAAGCGTGCAACGCCGCAAAATATTGTTATAGGTGGTGCGGCAGGTGCTATGCCACCTATATTAGGTTGGGTGGCTGTTACAGGTGAAGTCCACCCTTATTCACTACTACTATTTCTAATAATATTTATTTGGACGCCGCCACATTTTTGGGCGCTTGCGGTTAAAAAACGTGAAGAGTACGCCAAAGTCGATATTCCAATGTTGCCGGTGACACACGGCGCACAATATACGCGGGTGCAAATAACGCTTTATAGTATCTTATTAATTTTGGTTACCTTGCTGCCATTTTTAACGGGTATGAGTGGCTGGATATATTTAGTTGGCACACAATTATTAAATATCCGTTTTATGTATTTTGCTATCAAAGTACAAAAAACACAGGACGATAACTTAGCGATGAGCATGTTCTGGTTTTCTATTACTTACTTGTTTGGTGTGTTTGCAGTTTTGCTGCTTGATCACTATTACTGGGGTATTTATAAAATAGTTTACCGCTTGTTTAATCCTGTCTAATGAAAGTGTAATGAAACAGTTAACACTTGTTAGGCATGCGAAATCCGATTGGAATAATAAGCTAAGTGACCATGATCGCCCTTTAAATAAACGTGGTGTTAAATCAGCAGTTGAAGCGGGGCAGTACCTTGTTAATAAAGGTTTTAAGGTAGAAAAAATATATTGCAGTAGTGCAGAGCGAGCGCAGGCAACACTAGCTTATATTCAACAAAGTTTTATGCCTATCATACCTTTTGAAATTGATAAGGCTTTATATACATTTAATGTACAAGCCTTGTTGCAGTATATTTATAATCTTGATAATAAACTGAATGCAGTTGCTCTAGTTGGGCATAACCCCGCCATGACTGAACTGACAAATATTTTGTCAAATACCATTGTTGCAGAAAATTTACCTACCTGTGGAATTGTTGAGTTACAGTTAAATATTACTGACTGGCATCATATTGATGCTGTGCCTGCGAATAAAGTTTCACTTTATACACCCAAAAATAAAAGCCAAAATATATTTTAGGTATTGATAGTCATGCAGGATGATATTTATAAAAAACCATTAGCCAATATAAAACCCTTTGAGTTTGATGAGCGCGTTGCTGATGTGTTTCCAGATATGATTAGTCGTTCTGTGCCCGGCTATAGTGCAAGTTTCGAACTTATTTCTGCTGTTAGTAAACATTATGCTCAAGATAATACATGCTTGTATGACCTGGGCTGTTCTTTAGGTGCCGCTACTTTGGCTATGCGACATAGCGTAGATGCAAAAGATTGTGAAATTATTGCGGTAGATAATTCCCCCGCTATGACGCAACGTTGTGAAAAATTTATTGCGCGTGATCAT
>JAHDBX010000066.1 GCA_020630145.1 Gammaproteobacteria bacterium
TAAATTAGGCCATTTTGCTTATTTCTTGATCAATCCAGTTTTTAACCTCTGCTTGCAGCTCAGTAACGTCTTTACCTGAACTGGCAATGCTTGGGCCAAAGCTAACCGTGACTAAGCCCGGCTGTTTAAGCAGCTGACCTTTACCCCAAAAACGACCGGTATTAAGCGCAATAGGCACAATAAGCGCATTTGCTTCCAATGCCAAATTTATACCACCCTTTTTAACAATAGTCGCTTGCCCATAAGGCGTACGCGTACCTTCTGGAAAAATAAGCACACTGCGACCCGCTTGTAAGGCAGCTGTTCCACGAGTGATAACCTGCTCCATAGCACTCGCTTTTTCTTTTCTATTAATCGCAATAGGTTTTAAACGCGACAAAGCCCAACCATAGAAAGGTATATTCAGCAGCTCTTTCTTCAAGACCAATGCAGGCTTCTGCTTAAGTACCGCCTGCAATATTAATGTTTCCATAGTTGATTGATGCTTACACATCAGTACTACACCACCTACTTCTTTTATGGTGCTTTCAAGCTCAACTAGGCCTTTTACCTGATACGACAAACCACAAAATATTTTCAAACAAAATAAGTTTAGTACACACCAGTTGCTAACAACACGCTGCAAGATGCTTTGCGGCAACCAAAAAAATAACAATATTATGCTAGCGTGTGTAAATGTAAAAAAAGCCATGCAACACAAAAACAATATTGATCGTGTTGTTTGTAGTAGTTTTTTCAAACGGCCACCTAGCTTTGTAACTTTGAAATATCTGCAACTTGCAAAAAGGCTGCTCTAAGTTGTTGCAACAATGCCAAACGATTATTTTTTATAGCCGCATCATCTGCCATGACCATAACATCATCAAAGAACTGATCAACCGCATCTTTTAAACTGGCTAGTGTCGACAATACTGATTGGTAATTTGCCTGCCGCGTTTGTTCTTGTACTTCTGGCAATACACTATTTAATTTCGCATACAATTGCTTTTCAGCATCTTCAACAAACAAGCCTTCTTGCACTTCAGCACTAATAGTATCTTTAGATTTTTTCAATAAATTCGTAATACGCTTATTAGCAGCAGCTAAACTTTCTGCCTCATCCATTTTACTAAAGGCCGCTACAGCTTTTAAGCGTTGATCAAAATCAATCGGCCTTGTTGGTCTTGTCGACAATACAGCCTCTATTTGCTGCGGTGTAAAATCAATTTGTTCATACTCCGCACGCAATCTTGCCATAATATAATCAAACACATCAGCCACTACACTATCGGCTTTAAGCTCAGCAGGATATTGCTTTGCAGCTAAATGCAAACTAGCTTCTACATCAATATTTAATTCTTTATCAATAATAATGCGTAATACGGCTATTGCAGCACGACGTAAACCATAAGGGTCTTTAGCACCACTTGGTTTTTGACCAGCAGCAAAAATACCCAACAAGGTATCTAAGCGATCAGCTAAAGCTAAAGCCTGACTTTCAGGGCTAGCAGGCAAATCATCACCTGAATATCGCGGCTTATAATGATCCTCTATTGCTTCTGCGACTGCTTCAAGCTCACCCGATTCATTAGCGTAGTATTTACCCATCACACCTTGTAACTTCGGAAACTCGCCTACCATCTCTGTGTTTAAATCAGCTTTAGCTAATAACGCGGCGCGCTGCACATTGCCAGCATTAGCTTGATTAAGCTTTGCTAACTCTACAGCCAAACTGGCAACACGTTGTACCTTGTCATAAACCGTGCCTAATTTTTTTTGATAAATTAAACTTTTTAAACGTTCATTGAATGATTCTAGCGTTTGTTTTTTATCTTGTTCCCAAAAAAACTTTGCGTCTGCTAAACGAGGACGTATTACACGTTCATTACCGTCACGCACTTGTGACATATCTTTACTGTCAATATTACTAACCGTAATAAAATGCTGTGTTAATGAGCCATCTTTCGCAAAAACAGGAAAGTACTTCTGATGCCCTTTCATTGAACTCACTACTGCTTCACTAGGTATACTTAAGAACTCTTCATCAAAGCTGCCACTTAATGCAACGGGCCACTCTACTAATGCAGCAACCTCATTTAATAATTCTGCGTCGGCTTCAAAATCAACTACGCCATTAACATCATCGGCTATTTTTTCTATTTGTTTTTTTACTACAGCTTTACGTGAAACAAAATCAGCCATCACATAAGCCTTTGATTCAAGTCTCTCAGCATATTCACTAGCAGAACTAATAGTAATAGCTTGAGGCGCATGGAAGCGATGGCCATAACTTACATTACCAGCTGCAAGCCCTAGAACTGAACCATCAACAATATCATCGCCAAACAATGCAAGTATCCAATGCACTGGACGCACAAACTCTGCAGCGTTATCACCCCAGCGCATACGTTTAGGAATAGGTAAACGCGACAATGCTGTTTCCACCATTGCTAGCAAATGGTCTTTGGTTTGTTGGCCTTCTTCAGTAAAACGGTAAACTAGGTATTCACCTTGCTCTGTTTCCAAACGTTCTAACTGCTCAACATCTACACCATTTGAACGTGCAAAACCTTGCGCAGCTTTACTTGGCTTACCCTCAGCATCAAAAGCATTAGCAACAGCAGGCCCACGTTTTTCAATGGCTTCGCTGGTTTGTTCAATTGGCAGATTTTTTACCCATAAAGCTAAGCGGCGAGGTGCCGCATACTGCACAATCTCAAAGCCACTTAAGCGAAACTTTTCTAACTCGGCTTTTATTTCATTAGCAAAAGCATTAGATAGTTTAGGCAAAGCTAATGGCGGCAATTCTTCTGTACCAATTTCTATCAGGAAGTCTTTATTCATCTTATTTCTCCCCCCTGCTTTGCTTGCTTTAACATTGGAAAACCTAATGCTTCACGAGATGCGTAATAAGACTCTGCAACCGCTCTTGCCAATGTACGAATACGTAAAATATAACGCTGCCTTTCTGTAACCGATATCGCGTGACGTGCATCAAGCAAATTAAAGGTATGCGAGGCTTTTAATATTTGTTCGTATGCAGGTAAAGCTAGGTTTTTGTTATTGTCTTGGTCAACAAGGCGTTGGCACTCACTTTCGGCTTTATCAAACACTTGAAATAACCAATCAACATCCGCTTCTTCAAAGTTATAAGCTGACTGCTCTACTTCATTTTGATGATATACATCACCATAGGTCACTACACTACCATCGTCTTTTTTAGCCCATACTAAATCGTATACACTTTTTACATTTTGCAAGTACATAGCGATACGCTCTAGACCGTAGGTAATTTCACCCGTTACAGGCTTACAGTCCAAGCCCCCAACTTGCTGAAAATAGGTAAACTGCGTGACTTCCATACCGTTTAACCATACTTCCCAACCTAAGCCCCAAGCACCGAGTGTTGGTGACTCCCAGTTATCCTCTACAAAGCGAACATCATGTACCAAGGTATCGATACCTAAATGTTGCAAAGACTCTAGATAGAGGTTTTGAATATCTAATGGCGATGGTTTAATCACAACTTGAAATTGATAATAATGTTGCAAACGGTTTGGGTTTTCACCATAGCGCCCATCTGTTGGGCGGCGAGATGGTTGCACATAGGCGGAAGCCCATGGCTCCGGGCCAATTGAACGTAGAAATGTAGATACATGGAATGTACCAGCGCCCATTTCCATATCGTAGGGTTGCAATATTACGCAGCCTTTTTTAGCCCAAAAATCTTGTAAGGCTAAGATAAGTCCTTGAAAAGTGCTGATATCAAATTGTTGTGTTGGTGTAGACATAGTGATGACATTATCGTGTTAGTGGCCGCAGCCCTTAAAATGGCGGCAAGTATAACTTTCTCGCTTCAACTATGCAGTAAAGTTATGGGTTTTTACGAATTTTTTACCGAAAAGCGGTGTTTTTATGTAGAATCAGCGATCACTTTTTTTGTGCGCGTGCTCAAATTTGGTGCATAACAAACATAAACGCACAAACATGGTGCAAATGACCGTTGACCAATCTGTAAGTTATTGTTTTATAAACAAAATAATATGGCATTTTAGTGGCACGGTTTATGCAATGCTTGTTTTCACTATATATTAATAGAGTACTTTTTTTGGGCTATCTAATTGGAGAACCACAATGTCCGACGTTTTAAATATGATTAAAGACAAAGGAGTCAAATACGTTGACTTCCGTTTCACTGACACTCAAGGCAAAGAGCAACACGTAACTGTACCGGCTCACACTGTTGATGCTGACTCTCTAGCTGAAGGCAAAATGTTTGATGGCTCATCAATCGCGGGTTGGAAAGGCATTAATGAATCAGATATGATTTTAATGCCAGATCAAAGCACTAGCTTTATCGATCCTTACTTTGACGAAACAACACTAGCGATTACTTGTGATGTAATTGAACCAAGCACAATGGAAGGTTACGAACGTGACCCTCGCTCTACAGCTAATCGTGCAGAAGCTTACCTAAAATCAACAGGTATAGCTGACACAGCTTTCTTCGGTCCAGAAAACGAATTTTTCGTTTTTGATGACGTGAAATGGGCTGACGAGATGGGCAACTCTTTCTTTGAAATTAACTCTGCTGAAGCTTCTTGGGCTTCTTCAGCTGAAATTGAAGGCGGTAACATTGGTCACCGTCCAGGCGTTAAAGGCGGTTATTTCCCACTTCCTCCGGTTGATTCACTACAAGACTTACGTTCTGCTATGTGTACAACAATGGAAGAAATTGGTGTAGAAACTGAAGTACATCACCACGAAGTAGCAACTGCTGGCCAATGTGAAATCGGCGCACTATTTAACACATTAGTTAAAAAAGCTGATGAAGTACAAAAATACAAATACGTTGTATTAAACACGGCACATGCATACGGCAAAACAGCTACATTTATGCCTAAGCCTTTAGTAGGCGACAACGGTAACGGTATGCACGTTCACATGTCTCTTGCATTAAATGGCGAAAACATCTTTGCGGGTGACGGCTACTCAGGTCTTTCTGATACAGCTCTTTACTACATTGGCGGTGTTATCAAACATGCTAAAGCCATTAATGCATTTGCTAACGCATCAACTAACTCATACAAGCGTTTAGTACCGGGCTTCGAAGCACCTGTTATGTTAGCTTACTCAGCACGTAACCGTTCTGCTTCTATCCGTATTCCTTACGTTAGCTCACCTAAAGCACGCCGTATCGAAGTACGTTTCCCTGACTCAACAGCCAACCCTTACTTAGCATTCTCTGCGCTATTAATGGCTGGCCTTGACGGTATTAAAAACCAGATTCACCCAGGTGAAGCAGCAAGTAAAGATTTATACGACTTACCACCGGAAGAAGAAGCCGCTATTCCACAAGTTGCATTCTCTTTAGATGAAGCGCTTAAAGCACTTGACGGTGACCGTGAATTCTTAAAAGCTGGCGGCGTATTCAGCGATGATTTAATCGACGGTTACATTGCACTTAAGAGCGAAGAAGTTGAGCGTTTACGCATGGCTACTGCTCCTTGTGAATTTGATATGTATTACAGCTGCTAATTAGCCGCTCTACTTATCTAAAAAAGCCCGCTTTTATAAGCGGGTTTTTTTTGCACTAAAAAGTCCCAAACCTCAATAGAAGTAATAGCTTTACCAGCCTTTATGCACTATTATGGTGCAATAAAGTTTTTTATGCGCAGCCCCAAAATAACTGATGCCTTAAGCTATTGATTTTTATCATATTTTTTTAATTCAAACGTAACGGATTATTGGTTCAATTATTGCTATTACCACCTATGAGTACTAAAGAAAACTTACACGACGCGGCCAAATTGAGCATTTTAGACAATTTAACAACCGCTATATTAATAACCGATACTGAACAAAATGTGCAGTATATGAACTCGGCAGCCGAAGATTTTTTTGGCGTGAGCACAAAACAAGCCGCACAGTTTAATCTAGATACCATTCTGATTAATACAACGCGACGATTTTCAGATTTGATTGCGCAAACGCAAGAATCCGAAAACGGTTATACATATAGAGAAATAGAAATGCTGTTTAACGGCAAGAACCACCATGCGGATTGCTCAATAAAATTGCTGAGCGAAAAAAATGCTCGCGACCAAGTGCTTATTGAAATTACAACGGTAGATCGTATTTTGCGTATTACAAAAGAAGAAAATTTAATTAGCCAGCACATTACAGCACGAGAAATCGCACGCGGCTTAGCGCACGAAATTAACAACCCTTTAGGCGGTATTCGTGGTGCGGCACAACTGTTAGAAAAAGAAGCCAGCGACCATTCACTGACTGATTTCACACAAATTATTATCAGTGAATCAGATCGCTTACAAAATTTAATGAAGCGTATGCTAGGCCCCAATACACGCCTAGACAAACAAGAAACGAATATACATGAAATATTGCAACGCGTCGTAAAATTGCTAAAAGCAGAATTTAGTGAAAGCTTACACTTTACTCTTGATTACGACCCTAGCATTCCAGAACTTACAGCTGATGCAGAGCAACTTATTCAAGCATTGCTTAATATCGTGCGCAATGCTGTGCAAGCTACAGATGCAAATGGAAAAATTATCTTACGTACTCGCCCAGTTTGCAGCTACACGATAGGCAATACCTTTAATAAACTCGTAGTCAAAGTTGATATTATTGATAGCGGCCCTGGTATACCTGACGACATTATTGAGCGTATTTTTTACCCCATGGTAACAGGTCGCTCCGAAGGCACCGGCCTTGGCTTATCTATCGCACAATCTATTATCAGTCAACACAAAGGCTTAATAGAGTGTGAAAGCAAACCTGGTCAAACCCAATTTACTATATTACTTCCAATGGAGATACATTAATGCGTGAAAACATTTGGATTATTGATGACGATCAATCCATACGCTGGGTACTCGAACGTGCATTAAGCCAAGCTGACTTATCAGTCACCTCATTCTCGTCTGCTAATGCAGCAATGAACAGCATTCAGCATGAAGCTGAACCCGATGTGGTGATTACAGATATACGTATGCCAGGCATGACAGGCTTCGACTTTATGCATGAGTTTAAGCAGGAGAAGCCTAATATACCCGTTATTATTATGACTGCTCATTCTGACCTTGATAGCGCGGTAAGCTCATACGAAGGCGGAGCCTTTGAATACTTACCTAAACCCTTTGATGTTGATGAAGCCGTCGAACTCACGAAGCGAGCCTGCGTCGCGCGCAAAGAGTCTAAACAGCATACTAGCGACTCAAGCAAAGATACACCTGAAATTATTGGCGAAGCACCTTCTATGCAAGAAGTCTTTCGTGCAATTGGTCGCCTTTCACAATCAAACATCAACGTGCTAATTAATGGTGAGTCCGGTACAGGCAAAGAACTTGTAGCACGCGCACTGCACAACCATAGTCCACGTTCAGAGCAGCAGTTTATTGCTTTAAATATGGCCGCCATTCCTAAAGACTTACTTGAGTCAGAATTATTTGGCCATGAGAAAGGTGCCTTCACCGGCGCTCAAGCACAACGCAAAGGCCGCTTTGAGCAAGCCAATGGCGGCACACTGTTTTTAGATGAAATCGGCGATATGCCCGCTGAACTACAAACACGTCTATTACGCGTACTTGCTGATGGCGAGTTTTATCGTGTAGGTGGACATTCGCCTACGCGCGTTGACGTGCGCATTATTGCAGCAACACATCAAAACCTAGAAAAGCTCGTTGAAGACGGTTTATTCCGTGAAGATTTATTCCACCGCCTTAATGTAATACGCATTCATATACCTGCTCTGCGTGAACGCAAAGAAGACATCCCTTT
>JAHDBX010000067.1:0-252 GCA_020630145.1 Gammaproteobacteria bacterium
TTGGCAGATCTAAATGCGCAACAAAGCGTACATCAGGTTTATCAATACCCATACCAAAAGCAATGGTTGCCACAATAATAATTTTTTCTTCGCGTAAAAAACGTTTTTGATGTCGCTCACGCACCTCATGCGACAAACCCGCATGATAAGGTAATGCCGTAAACCCCTGATCACTTAACCACGCCGCTACATCTTCGGTTTTTTTGCGTGACAAACAATAAACTATACCGGCATCATCGGCATGTTCTGTTC
>JAHDBX010000067.1:262-7778 GCA_020630145.1 Gammaproteobacteria bacterium
CTGTTCTTAAAAAACGCAACAATTGCTGCTTAGCCTGTTGTTTGAGCGCAATACGATAGCGAATATTTGGGCGATCAAACCCGGCTAAAAAATTTTGTGCCGACTCTAAATGCAAGCGCTGACTAATTTCTTCACGTGTGCGTGCATCAGCCGTTGCGGTTAATGCCACACGAGGCACATCAGGAAAATGCTCTGCCAATACACCTAGCTGTAAATAGTCCGCACGAAAATCATGCCCCCATTGTGAAACACAATGGGCTTCATCTATCGCAAACAGTGCGATATTTTGCTGTTTCAACAATGAAAAAGTACGCCCTTGTTTTAAGCGCTCTGGCGCAATGTATAACAAGTCCAAGTCACCCGCGGCCAATTGTGACTCAATTGCATAATTATCTTCATAGGATTGCGTGGAATTTAAAAAGCCCGCTTTAATGCCTAGCAGTTTCAAAGCATCTACTTGGTCTTGCATTAATGCAATAAGAGGCGATATAACGACCCCACAGCCATTTCTAACAATAGCAGGTATTTGGTAGCACAATGATTTACCGCCGCCCGTTGGCATAATCACAACAGCATCATGGCCTGCAATAAGCGAGTCAATAATAGCTTGCTGTTGCCCACGAAATTGTTCGTAACCAAAAGTGCTTTGTAGTATTTGCTGTGCCGTTTCCATATAGGCGCTAGTATAATTTAATTTAGCCAACCTTAGTAAGTTTAGTCAGCAAGCTGTTTGGCATGTAATTTACGACGAATTTCATTATGTACATCTTGCGTAATAGGATAGTTATACATTAGGTAAACAGCAAACAATTTACATAAGACACAGGGTAAACCGTATATCCAAGCTAATGATTTTATTGCCGCAGGTGTGTTTGCCGCGTCAGCTAATTCAGCAACATTAGCACTAAAACCTAACAGTTCTAACAATGGAAAGGTAATACCAATAGCCAATGCATAAGCTAACTTACTGGTCGTACCCCATAATGCAAAGAAAATGCCAGGCCTTTTGTGACCATTTCTCTCTGCATCCCATTCTATTAGGTCACCATTAATAGCCGATGGCAAAGATAAATCCGCACCCGCTGCAATACCTGTTCCAATAACGAGGATTAAAAACCATGTGAAATCTTGTTGACCTAAAAAAGGTGCGCTTATGAAGAATAGGCAACCCATTATCATGGCACCCGACCAGACTTGGTGCTTGCCCTTACGTTTAGCTAAAGCAATCCAAATAGGTATAGATGCTGCAGCGCAAATAAAATATACAAACAAGAATAAACCCGCTTTATCGGCTATACCTAAAACATGCGTGACATACAGCAAAAATAGTGTGGCCGGTATAGCGCTACCTATGCCATTAATTAAAAAACTAATAATTAAGGTTCTAAACGGCGATGGTGTTTTTAGTAATTGTAAAGCCGATGTAAAAGAGGCACTGGGTATATGCACCGTATTATTATCGGGTACGAAAAAAGCAGCCAACAATGTTGAAACGACAAGCGCTACGACAACTAATATAGTTAATATATACAATGTGTTTTGCATAGCAGCGTTTTCACCTGATGAACCAGCATCACCGTATATTGCTACAACAATTAAAGCCGTTAAGGTACCTGTTAAGCCCAACAATACACGTGCACCACTAATACGGCTTCTTTCGTTATAGTCAGGTGAAAGTTCTGCGCCCCAAGCATTCATAGGAATAATCGCCATAGTGCCTGTTACATAAATAGCCAGAGTCCAAAACAACAAGTACCATGCACCAGCATCAACAGGCGGGTTAAATAAAGCCAAGCAGCTTAAACAAATAAATGGAGCGCTGATAAGCACCCAAATTTTACGCCGTCCCCAGTGCTGCGGCGTTTTATCGGAGAGGTATCCAACTAGCGGATCCGTAAACGTATCCCATAAGCGCGCGACGAGCAACACTACTCCAATAACCGACAAGCTCATACCAGTAACTTGTGCATAGTAAGTAGGAATGATAACTTGTAAAATAAGAAAAGCCGCCGCCAAAGGAAAAGCTAAACTACTATAAGCGGTGAGTATTGACCATGAGACACGATGTTTTTGCATAGCTTCCCCGTTTTAACTAACTACTTATATATTCGTATTAAAAGGCTATTTAGATGTAGGCAAATTATCTTTTATCTTATTGCTTACTTCAGTAATTAGTTCAACGATGACCGATGATTTACGGTAATACATTGCCACTTTTCGCGAAGGTACTTTTTTAGCAAATGGCCTTATGCTGATATTAGGCATTGTATTCATTAAGGCCGTTGTTTCCGGAATAAAAGTGATACCTGCACCAATAGCAACCATCTGCTTTAAGGTTTCCATACTGGTTGCACGAAAGCCTGTATTTTCTTCTGTCCCTATTGTATGACAATAGTCCAATGCTTGGTCACGCAGACAATGCCCTTCTTCTAAAAGCATAACTGACTCATTAGCTAAAGCGCTAGCAGGAACTGACTTATGCTTTTCTAGGTCATGGCCTTTTGGCATAGCCAGCATAAAACTTTCATCATATATTTCTTGATACGCGAGCTTGTCCGACTGTACAGGCACAGCCATTATTGCGGCATCTAACTCACCGGCTTCTAACTTTTTAATGAGTATGGCCGTTTGCGCCTCATGCAACTGCAAATGTAACTTGGGAAAGGCCTTAACCAGCTTGGGCAATATTTTAGGAAATAAATACGGACCGATAGTCGGTATAGCACCCAAGCGTAAATCACCTGCTAATGGATCGGTATGCCGGCTAGCAAACAATTTAATATCATCTACACCCTCTATTACTTTACGAGCACGCTCAATAATGGCATGCCCTGCATCCGTTATCATGACATTCTTATTATCACGTTCAAACAAGCTAATACTTAGCTCCTCTTCTAGTTTTTTAATTTGTGTGCTTAAAGTAGGCTGACTGACAAAAGATGCATCTGCCGCTCGACCGAAATGTTTATGTTCGGCCAGCGCGATTAAGTATTTTAAATCTCTAATATTCACATACTTACCTAATAAAATAGTAAACCAACGACCTATAGTTATAAACTATTAAACTGATAACATCAATCAATTTTCATAATTATTAATGCCTATCTATAATACACTTAATAACTAATTATAAGGACACAGTCATGAGTACAATTGATATCGGTATTAGCGAAACACATCGCATTAGCATTGCAGAAGGTTTGAAACGCCTGTTAGCTGACTCTTACACGCTATATTTACAAACGCATAATTTCCATTGGAATGTCACCGGCCCACAATTTCGAGAATTACATTTAATGTATGAAGAGCAATACACTGAACTAGCAACGGCTGTAGATGATATTGCTGAGCGTATTCGTACCTTGGGCATTCATGCACCTGGTACCTATAAGGCTTTTGCTGAATTAAGTGCTATACAAGAAGTCGATGGCGTACCTTCATCTGATGATATGACAAAAATTTTACTTGCCGGACATGAGCAGGTCGTACGTACAAGTCGAGAGGTATTATTAATTGCACAAAATGCTGACGACGAATCATCAGCTGCATTGATATCTGACCGCATGCGCATTCACGAAAAAACAGCCTGGATGCTACGCGCAATTCAATAAGGCTCATATAGGCTACCAGCCTGCCCTACTAGATTAGTGGGCAGGCTGGCAGCTACTGTTTTATTTAAGCTTCATTCTTAGTTTTAGGCTTAGGAAACAGTACTTTAATCAAACTATCTGGTTTTTTACTATCCCATACCATCAGTATTGCTGATGCAATGAAAATACCACAAGCCATTATAAATAATAGGCCACCATCATCATCAACGGCTGTGCCTGCAATATCAAACACGGGTTGCACTATCCCGAGCGGTGTAAATAAGTGAAAAAATATCGCTCCACTGATAATAGCAAAACTCATTAATGCGCCGACACCGTGCAAAAATGGTATAAACAACAAAATAACTGCTATTAACTCAGCCACACCCACCACATAGCCGCCATAAGCTTCGACACCGGGTAAACCACTCCATCTTTCTAATATGCCAAAGATATGCTGCGTTTCAAATGAAGCCGTAAATTTAAAGAATAAAGACTGTAAAAATACGAATGCTATATAAATACATAGCGCCCATTTAATTTTGTTTTGCATAACTATACCTTGTTTGTTGTTAGGTTTATTTTAATTGATAAGTTTACGTATCATATCTTAAGACTAAAAATAGTATCGTACAAAACCTGCCAAATAAAGTACTTAGCGAGCAAATACTAAAGTTAAAGTACCTAAAATATGGGGCTAATTCAAGCATTTACACAAGCTCTTGTAAAGCTGGCACGCTTAACATGCCTATTATGAATAACTAGTGTAAAATCAAGACTATGCGACGCTACACCTTATTATCCACCCTGTTTTTTAGTTTCCCCGGTTTTGCGGCAAATTGGGAACTATGTAGCAATCAAACATTACTCAAGCTGCCCACATTCACGCAAAATAACAAGCGCCCAGAAGATGAACGTATTGATATCTATGCAGACAGCCTTAAAACAGTAACGCCCTACACCCTACTGCTGAACGGTGATGTACATTTATTACGTAAAAATGATGAAATTTTTGCTGAGCAAATAATTGTGAACCAGCAAGACCAATCTATCAGCGCTAGTGGAAAAATTACTTATCTCGACAATGAAAGCTATACCAAAGCTGACTCGGCACAATTACAGCAGAGTGACAGTACAGGCATATTTAACAATGCTGAGCTATTCTCTACTGCCAACCACAGTACTATTCAAGCTGACACTATACTGCAACAAAGCGCTACACAAAAAACATTAGCCAATATTCGCTATACAACTTGTGAGCCTAGTAAACCTTATTGGCAATTGCGTGCCCAAAGTATGCAGCTAAACCATAAAACAGGCAGAGGCTTTGCAAAACATGTGCAGCTAAGGGTATTGGACATACCATTTTTTTATTTTCCTGCTTTTAGCTTCCCTATTGACGACCGTCGGGTATCCGGTTTTTTATATCCATCTTTTGCAAACTCAGATGAACGCGGCGCAGAAATTAATATTCCATGGTATTGGAATATTGCTCCCCAAGCAGATGCTACATTTACCAGCCGTGTCATGAGTATGCGAGGCTGGCAATTTAATAGCCAATGGCGCTACATGAGAAGCAATTCTCGTTACTTGTTGCATAGCGAAAACTTGTATGACAAAGAGCTTGATACAAATAGATGGTTCTATCATTTCGAGCAAAACAGTCAATTCGACAACGGTTGGCAAACAAAGATACGTAGTTACAATATGGCTGATACAGCCCACTTAGACGATTTAGATAGCGAACACCAAACAAGCGATGACTACTTAAAACGTATTATTCAATTCAGCAATAACCGTAAAGCATGGAATGTTGATTTATTATTTCAGGATTACGAGTTTGCCGACACCGATGCAAGTGATGCTAGTGCACCTTATCAACTACTACCACGTTTAAGTTTATCGAGAACGTGGAATCAAAGTGAACTCAATATATTAGGCATGAACGCAGGCATCAGCAGTGAATACTCACAATTTGACCACGCAAGCAATACAGATACCGGAGGCCGCTGGGTTAACAAATTATACAGTGAAAAACGCTTTGGTAATGCAGGCTGGTTTATCAAACCCAAAGTAAGCTTGCATTCAACAGAATATAAAACCGATAACAGCGACCATGATACGCGTAATTTAGCCATTACCAGCATAGATTCTGGGCTATTTTTTGACCGCTACACACCATCCATTCAACAGACACTTGAGCCACGTTTATACCTGCTTTATATACCTTATGAAGACCAAAGCAGCTTACCTAATTACGATAGTAGTACAGCCAGCAATAGCTATGCTCAACTTTTTCAAGAAAACCGCTTTAGCGGCAGTGACCGTATTGGCGATACGCAACAAGCTAGCATAGGCTTAACCAGCCGAGTTTATGATAAAGCAAGCGGTGCACAGAAGCTACGTTTACAAGTAGGCCAGAGTTTCTATTTTAACGACCGCCAAGTGACCTTAAGCGGCAACACAACAGATGACAGCCAAGAATCCGATATATACACCGGTATAAAATGGAATTTCTTGGCTAATTGGCAGCTAAACAACGATATTGCTTGGACAAACGGACGAAATACGGAAAACAATACCCGCCAAAGTCGTTTTAGCCTACAATATCGCCGCGATAATAATCACTTATTTTACTTAGGCCATAGCTTTGATGAAGACGACTTAGAGCAAGCCGATATTAATGGTCGGTGGCGCGTGAATACACGCTGGACTATCTTAGGTAAGTATCTATACGATTTGGAAAACAAGCAAAACATTAACCGTTTTGCCGGTATAGAATATGAAAACTGCTGCGTTGCTATACGTCTAGTTGGCCAGCGTTTGCTAGAAAATAGTGAACAAAATGACAGCCTAAGCTTTCAGCTATCACTAAAAGGTTTATCAAGTTTTGGCAAACTCAATGATTCTGTCACTGCAGGCATCAATGGCTTTCAAGACAACTTTGAAAACTAATTTTTAAGATACAGGAATTATTACAATAGCAGCCTGTCTGACTAACAATAAATATAAATGTTAACCATTATGAAGAAAAATGTAATTTTTTTTACCTTGTTACTATCTTTTATTAACAATGCACATGCTGAAGCCGTTTTATTAGACAAAATTGCTGTAGTAGTAAACAAAAGCATTATTACTGAAACAGAAGTTAAACAAAAAACCGATAGGCTATTAGCAAGCTTCGCTAGAGAAAATCGCGAAGTACCAGAAAGCCTCGTTCGTCAAGAAGTGTTAGATAGCTTAATCAATGAAGAATTACAAATGCAGCAAGCCCGCAGAAGTAATATCACCATTGATAACATTACCGTAAACCGTGAAATTGAACGTATTGCTCAACAACAAAACTTAACAGTAAATCAACTGTATGAAAAAGTAACAGCTAGCGGGCTTGACTACTCAGAATACCGAGAGCAAATACGTCGAGAAATCACTATTCAACAAACATTTGCCCGTATTATGCGTAGCCGCGTAAAAATAAGCGAACAAGAAATTACTGACTTTTTGAATAGTGACCTAAACAAACAAACTAACAGCGCTGAATTTTACTTATCACTTATCGCTGTTGATATTGCCGAAAATGCTAACGATGAAGAGATAAAAGCTGCGGATGAAAAAATCAATCGCATTTATACTGACATTAGTGCCGGCGCTGACTTTGCAGACCAAGCCAGAGAATACTCAGACAATAATACGTCACTACAAGGCGGAGAATTAGGTTGGTTAAAGCGTGATAGCCTACCCTCTCGTTTTATGGAAGTTATTTTAGAGATGAGCAATAACAGTATAAGCAAGCCGTTTAAAACAGCAGGTGCTTACAATATTCTCAAATTGCATGATATCCGAGGCATCGAGAAATACATACTTAATGAAGTAAACGCTAGACATATATTAATTAAAACATCTGAAATCGTCGATGATGAACAAGC
>JAHDBX010000068.1:0-421 GCA_020630145.1 Gammaproteobacteria bacterium
TACATAAGCTAAATACCTCGTATAATCCTGTAAATCGTAAATACTAATACCGGTAACGGCTAGCAACTACCTTTAATGAGGCATAAACTAGGCCAGCATTTAAGCTATTGTTTTAAAAGGATTTTTTTAACAGGTCGTTAAAAAAAAGGAAAAAAATTTCTTACTAAAAAAGATATAAAAGAAAAAAAACTCTCACGTTCTGCCAAATATATGTCGACCGGCATAATTTATAAGGTTTACTTCTACCAAAGGCATTTTGTTAAAAGTAAGTAACTAATTTGCTATATAATAGCCTTAACCATAGGGGCGGCTTAACAGCCTGAGACTTCGTGCAGCATGAAGAACCCTTAGAACCTGATCCAGTTAGTATTGGCGTAGGAAATGGGCACGAATCAATAAGTCTTTCTATTGACGCTATTTC
>JAHDBX010000068.1:431-6901 GCA_020630145.1 Gammaproteobacteria bacterium
CTCCGCTACCTAGCTATACAACCAGCCAGCATGAGGAATAGTAATGGATAGTAAAGTTATCCCTGTAAAAACATCAACATCTGAGTTAATTACTCGTACACCACTGCCTGCCAGCCAAAAAATTTACGTTTCGTCAGAGACGATGCCCGATGTAAAAGTCCCTATGCGCCAAATCAGTCTAACTGACGGTACATCGGTTACTGTTTATGATACCTCTGGCCCTTACACTGATCCAGCCATTGATATTGATGTACATAAAGGTATAGCCGATGTACGTTCACAGTGGATAGAAGCACGTGCTGATACAGAATTAAGGCCGTGAAATTATGCCTATTGATAATGGCCATGAAGATTCAGACAAGGCCTTTCAATTCTATAATGAAGACCTACAGCGCAAACCACGCCGTGCTAAAGAAGATATGAATGTATCGCAAATGCATTATGCACGTAAGGGCATTATTACACCTGAAATGGAATATATTGCTATTCGTGAAAACCAAGCACGTGAAGCCCTAAAAAATGAATTTACAACAGATGAGCGTAACGCTCGCTTAAAAGGTAATTCAATGGGCGCCAACCTACAACCTATTACGCCTGAGTTTGTACGCAAAGAAGTGGCCGAAGGTCGTGCGATTATCCCAGCCAATATTAACCACACTGAGCTGGAACCCATGATTATTGGACGTAACTTCTTAGTTAAAATTAATGCCAACATTGGTAACTCTGCATTAACATCTAGTATTGAAGAAGAAGTTGAAAAACTGGTTTGGTCTACGCGCTGGGGTGGCGATACCGTAATGGATTTATCAACCGGTAAAAATATTCACGCCACGCGTGACTATATAGTCCGTAACTCACCTGTTCCTATTGGTACCGTACCTATTTATCAAGCCCTGGAAAAAGTTAACGGCGTAGCCGAAGACTTAACTTGGGAAGTGTTCCGCGACACATTAATCGAACAAGCAGAACAAGGTGTGGATTATTTCACTATTCATGCCGGTGTATTACTACGCTACGTACCATTAACCGCTGATCGTGTAACCGGTATCGTATCGCGCGGTGGTTCTATTATGGCTAAGTGGTGTATTGCTCATCATAAAGAAAACTTTTTATACACCCACTTTGATGACATCTGCCAAATTATGAAAGCCTATGATGTTAGCTTCTCATTAGGTGATGGCTTACGCCCCGGTTCATTAGCAGATGCGAATGATGCGGCACAATTTGGTGAGTTAGAAACCTTAGGTGAATTAACAAAAATCGCTTGGAAACATGACGTACAAACCATGATCGAAGGCCCTGGCCATGTACCGATGCATATGATTAAAGAAAATATGGACAAGCAATTAGAACATTGTGATGAAGCACCATTCTATACACTAGGCCCATTAACAACGGATATTGCCCCCGGCTACGATCATTTCACCAGTGGTATTGGTGCCGCTATGATTGGTTGGTACGGTTGTGCCATGCTTTGTTATGTAACACCTAAAGAACATTTAGGTCTGCCTAACCGTGACGATGTGAAAGAAGGCATTATCACTTACAAAATTGCTGCACATGCCGCCGATATTGCCAAGGGCCACCCCGGTGCACGTTACCGCGACGATATGCTATCAAAAGCTCGCTTTGAATTCCGTTGGGAAGACCAGTTTAACCTTGGTTTAGATCCAGAGCGCGCTAAAGCATTTCACGATGAAACATTACCTAAAGACTCAGCCAAAGTCGCACACTTCTGCTCAATGTGCGGACCTAAATTCTGTTCAATGAAAATTAGCCAAGAAGTACGTGACTATGCTGAAGAAGGTATGAAGCAAAAGTCGGCTGAATTTAAGGCGCAAGGATCGGAAGTGTATATTGACGCGAATATTGTGAAAAAAGCGCAATAAAAAACACTGCGTAAAATGCAACATATAGGTATAGCAGGTGCAGGTGTGATGGGCCGAGTTTTGGCTTGGCAATGCTTGCGCGCAGGTTTCCAAGTCACCTTGTTTGATAGAGACCCTATCGAACGGGGTGATGCGGCTGCCTATACTGCTGCGGGTATGCTAACGCCCTACTGTGAAGTGGAATCGGCTGAGTTGATGGTGTTTGAACTCGGTATGCAATCATTGTCTTTATGGCCAAACATCGCCAAAGAACTTGGCGATGATATTGGCTTTCAACAGCATGGCAGCTTAATCGTTGCGCATGCAAATGATATGGCCGACTACCAACACTTTAATCAGTTAGTACAGAAAAAATTATCGCCGACAAGCGAGCAATTAAAAACACTTAACGCGGCACAGCTGCATTTACTTGAGCCAGAATTAACCACACGTTTTAAACAAGCAAGTTATCTGCCAGAAGAAGCTTGGCTATGCAGCCAAAAAACCATGGCAGTACTCGCAAAAAAATTACTCGCTAATGGGGTAACCTGGCATGAGGAATGCACTATTACCGATGTTAAAAACCATGCTATTAGTACGGATAATGAACAACATCATTTCGACTGCGTTATTGATAGCCGCGGCTTAGGCGCTAAACCACAATGGCCTGAACTACGTGGCGTACGTGGCGAATTAATTATGCTACAAGCACCTGATGTGAATATTAAACGCCTCGTTCGCCTTATGCACCCACGTTACCCTTTGTATATCGTGCCTAAGGGCTATGATGACTTATATATCATTGGCGCTACACAAATTGAAAGCAATGATACCGGCCCGATTACCGTTCGTTCCAGCTTAGAATTGTTATCGGCGGCTTATAGCCTGCACACAGGTTTTGCTGAAGCACGCATTGTGGAAACACGCACCAACTGTCGCCCTAGCCTACATAATAACTTGCCTCAAATAAACTGCAGTGATGGTTTAATTCGCATCAACGGTTTATTTCGTCACGGCTTTCTACTATCACCCGCGCTTGGCCACGAAGTTGTACAGCGCTTACAAGACCCTAATTATCAATCACACCATACTGCTTTAATGCAGCAAGTTGCTTAACTATGATTACTATTTCTGTTAACGGTGAAGAAAAAACCTCACCCGAAAATGAAAATTTACAAACCGCTATAGCAACATGGCAACTTAAAAATGATAAATTTGCCATCGCTATCAACGAACAATTTATTCCTAAATCGGCTTATGCCGACACTACTTTGCAAGATGGTGACAAAGTAGAACTACTTATTCCCATGCAAGGGGGCTAAATATGTGGCAACTTGCAGATAAAAAAATCAACAGTCGCTTATTAATTGGTTCTGCCTTATATCCATCGCCCGATATTATGCAAAAAGCCATTACCGCTTCAGCGGCTGAAGTGGTCACGGTTTCGTTGCGCAGACAAAATAGCGCAACAAACAATCATGATACTGGCCATGACTTTTGGGATTTTTTAAAGCAGCTTAATTGCCATATCTTACCCAACACGGCTGGCTGCCACTCGGTTAAAGAAGCGATTACCACAGCGCAAATGGCACGCGAAGTATTTGAAACGAATTGGATAAAACTCGAAGTTATTGGCGACGACTATAATTTGCAACCCGACCCCTTTGCTTTATTAGAAGCCACTAAAGAATTAATTGCGCAAGGCTTTGAAGTATTTCCTTACTGCACCGATGACTTAGTACTCTGCCAAAAGTTGGTTGATGCAGGCTGCTCTATACTCATGCCATGGGGAGCGCCCATTGGCACAGGTAAAGGTTTGTTAAACCCCTATGCCTTAAAAAATATTCGTCAACGCTTACCTGATATCACATTAATAGTCGATGCTGGTATTGGCCTGCCTTCACATGCTGCACAAGCATTAGAAATGGGCTATGACGGCGTATTATTAAATACAGCCATTGCACAGGCGAATGACCCAGAACGTATGGGCACAGCCTTTAAACACGCCTTATTAGCAGGCCGTTCAGCTTACGAAGCAGGCGCTATGTTAGAACGCGATATTGCCGCACCTAGCACACCCACACTTGGCACGCCTTTTTGGCATCAACAAGACTAACAAACACTATGTCTATACGCCCTACTGTTTTAAATTTTTCTGGTAACGATAGCGCTGGCTTAGCCGGCCTAGCAATGGACTTACATACACAGCGTGCACTCGGTGTGCATAGTGCAAACGTGATTACCGCCAATACAGCGCAAAACAATCACCAGGTTATTGCAATTAACCCTGTTGACGACAATGTATTTACAGATCAACTCAAGGCCGTTAAAACACTTGCCATAAAAGCCATTAAAGTGGGTTTACTGCATAATACTTTTCAAATTAATACCATTAGCGAATATGCAAAGCAAACCGCCTTGCCACTTATTGTTGACCCGGTTATTAGCAGCAGCAGTGGCAAGACATTTTTAAATGATGAAACCCTAACATGCTTTAAACAAAATTTATTACCCTACTGCGACTTACTAACACCTAATATTCCTGAATTAGCCATATTAACGGGTTTAACAATACACACGCACGATGACATTGTGAGCGCGGCTAAAAGAATATTAAAAATGGGGGCAAAAGCCGTTTACATCAAGGGTGGGCACTTTGCACACACGACTCATGTGCAAGATTACTTTTGTGATCATGACAAAGGTTTCTGGCTCAGTAGCCCAACCATAAACACCCATAATACACGCGGTACTGGCTGTGCATTGTCATCTGCCTTAAGCGCATGTGCTGCATTAGGCTACTCAATATACGATGCGACTATTATTAGCAAAATGGCTGTTAACCAAGGTTTACGCCAAGCCTATGCACTTGAAGATGAAAAAGGCACAATTGCGATATCGCATTTTCCTAATGAACAAATTGATCTACCCTTATTAACAGCGCGTGCCAATATTGATGAGCATATTGAACGCGAAGCTTTTCCAAGCTGCTGGCCTAAACTGGGTTTGTACCCCGTTGTTGATCGTGCAGAATGGATAGCAAAGTTAAGTGATACAGGTATAAGCACGATTCAATTACGTGTGAAAGATTTACAAGGCGCCGCTTTAGAACAAGAAATTCATGATGCCGTTATTCTTGCTGCCAAGCATAACTGCCGTTTGTTCGTAAATGACTATTGGGAATTAGCGATAAAATATCAAGCACATGGTGTACACCTTGGACAAGAAGACTTGGACGATGCTGACATTGATAAAATACGTGGAGCTGGCCTACGCCTAGGCACAAGCACGCACTGCCACTACGAAGTTGCACGCGCACATGCCTATAAGCCATCTTATATTGCCTGTGGACCTGTTTTTCATACCACAACGAAAGATATGCCTTGGACACCACATGGGATAGAAGGCTTACAGTACTGGCGTGAAGTACTGGATTACCCTTTAGTGGCTATTGGTGGTATAAACCGCGAGCGTATACCTGCCATTGCCAAAACGAAGGTTGATAGCATAGCCATGATCACTGCAATAACCTTAGCAGAAGACCCTGTTGCAACAACAAAAGAGTTTATTGAGCTCAGTAAAATATGAGTGATATGTTATTTAGCGCCAGCGAATGGTCTCGGTATAACCGACACATACAGTTGCCACAGATAGGGGCAAGGGGTCAAAGTCGATTAAAACAGTCCCATGTACTCATTGTTGGCGCAGGCGGGTTAGGCTCACCAGTAAGTTTATACCTTGCCGCAGCGGGCATCGGCAACATAAGCATTATTGATGCAGACCATATTGACCTTAGTAACCTGCAACGGCAAATTTTATTTACAACAGAGCAAATCGGTCAAGCTAAAGCACTCTGCGCACAATCACGTTTGCTTGCACTAAACCCGGATATTAATGTCCATGCTATTACACAAAATCTAGATACAGCGAATGCAGAAGCACTTATTAAACAAGCTGACCTTGTTTTAGACTGCACCGACAACTTTGCTACACGTTATTTAATTAATGACACATGCTTAAAGCATAACAAGCCTTGGCTGTTTGCTAGTATTTTTCAATTCTCAGGGCAATGTGCCCTATTTACACCGGATACAGCCTGCTTTCGCTGCCTTTTTCCTGAGTACCCCGATAACATTGAAGATTGCAATACGGCTGGCGTAGTAGGCGTACTACCAGGCTTGCTGGGCACATTACAAGCCAACGAAGCCATTAAATTTTTAAGCGGCCTACCTTGCCCACTTAAAAACCACTTAATGTTAGTTGAAGCAATAGACCTTAGTTTTAAACAAATAAAACTCGCTAAAAATACACAGTGTAGTTGCTCGGGCAACGCGCAACCAGAAAACCTAGACATTACAGCACAGTACTGCGATACCAATACGCTCAATAGCAATGAAGTAGACGCTAAAGAATTTGCTAGCTTACTTAACAACAAACAAGCGCTTATCATTGATGTACGCTCAGAAGCTGAACGAGCAGCCTTTCATATTGGTGGCCAGCATATACCTCTCGATAAACTGGAGAGTCAGTTACATAAGCTAGACCAAAACCTTGATATTATCTGCTATTGCCAATCAGGCATACGTAGCCAGCAAGCTGCTG
>JAHDBX010000068.1:6911-7775 GCA_020630145.1 Gammaproteobacteria bacterium
GCATTAGGTTACCAATGTAAGAGTTTACACGCGGGTCTGAATGCTTATATAAAAAGTGCCCTACTCTAAACACACCACCAGTGATGCGGTATAGCTTTGCCACATAAGTGGAATCATAAAAGCTTTTAAGTGCTTCGGCAAATGAATGCTTTCTGGCTTGCCCTCGACAACAACAGGTACAGAGATCATAAACTCTGCACCAAAAGATGTGCGGGCATTCCCGGATAGCGTATTTGCTACTTCACCTACTAAATCTCGCATTAGTTCTGCTGTAGCCACATCTTCGCCCAAACTTAATAGCAAATGCCGTAGCATTGCTTTAGGTGAAGAAAAATATACGCAGCCCTTCCTATTGCCACTGACGCCAATAATACCCATATAATCATTCGCGGGTAGCTCATCAATATCGATCAGATAAGGTGGCCTTACTTTCACTTCACGGTCTGAAATAGTAGTAAAGTAATGTTTACAAGCATCAATAAAAACTTGTATTTCATTTTCATTTATCATTTTATTCTTCTAATACATCTATTAACGCATCATTTAATGCTTCTTCAGTGAACGGTTTTTTAAGAAAACCTTCCGCACCATTCTTAATCGCTTGTAAAGCAGTTACTTGATCAGCAAGGGCCGATACCACTAAAATATGTACATCTGGTTTTATTTCTACCAAGCGTTTTACACACTCAACCCCATCTATTTTTGGCATCGTCAAATCCATTGTTACTAAATCCGGTAATTCTTTTTCAAATAACTCAATAGCTTCAGCACCATCAACAGCTGTAATAATCTCAATATTATTATCGATGCATGCACAACGTTTTATCTTACGGCGTATAACCATAGAGTCATCAACAATCATTA
>JAHDBX010000069.1:0-2803 GCA_020630145.1 Gammaproteobacteria bacterium
GCTATTTTCGCTCTTAAGTTAGCACTATCATTAACTATTAATATATTCTTCTTCAAAGCAATACTCAGTCACTTAATCAAGTAGTTCTGCGCACTTAATAGAAACAAACCGTTGAAACTCTTTAGCACTACTATAGCGCTTTTCTTTAACGCCGATCAAAGCACCTTCTATGATTTTTTCTATTAGTTTATATTCGCTATTATAGTCTAGATACAAATTCGCATCAGGCTCCTTACCTGTAATAAAATAATGGAAAACGGCTGCCAAACTATAATAATCACTTCTTTTGTCAACAACTTCTCCACGCCGACGTTCAGGGCTAGCATAGCGGCTTTGCCTTTTGTCGTTAAACGCCAACATTGGTGCTAAAGACAAAACCAACTTATCGCTTTTATCCAAGAAAAAATACTTTGGATGTAAATAACCACATATAAAACCTTGCTCATGCAGCGCATCCAAACCTTCTAGCACACTCAGCATATGCTGCAAAAGTTGTTTAGCGGAAAAACAACCCGGTGAAATCTCTCGCAAACCTATCTCATGTTTTTTTTGCACCAAAAATACTTTGCCGATATTACCGGGCAATAGGTCAGCACCTAAGACATGGATAAAATTAGTATGCCTAAACGCCGTTAAGATAGAAAATTGCTGTCTTACTTTGTCAGCTAAATCAGGCTTGGAAAACTGCTGAAAAATAAACGCTTCACAAGAACTATTTATTTCACGCTTACTCACTATCCACGAAACAGGGTTATCACCACTTTTTTCATGCACTTGATAACCCGGCAATGCAGGTTTTTTATTCTCATCGTCAGCGTACACATCACCATCAAACTCTATTGTAGACTCAGGTGTAACCATCACTTGATTTACAGCATTTAATATTTTCTTTTTGGTTAACTCTGTTTTTGCCAGCATGGCTTTTGCACCTGCACGTAATAAAGATTTAGCATACTCCTCATCTTTATCATCTGTAAGCACAATCACAGGAGGGCACTGCGCATTTTCGGCACACTGCTCCAACCATGCTACATTATTTATACCACTATTAGCAGCATCAAGAAAAACAACAGCAAAGCCTGTTAAGTCCATACCCGTTACAGGACTATGATCTTCACTAGACTCAATAATGTCAGCATTTTCCCAAATAAATAACAAGTTACGACGAAACAACTTTCGGAACGTCACTTTATTACCAATTAGTAAAAACTGTATAACCTGATCATTACTACTCATTTAACTCTAATGCTCGCTCATAAATTTGATTTTTATTACCACCCGTTAACGCGACAGTTAGCTTAACGGCTTGTTTTACCGACACCTGCGACAAAAATAAGGTTAAATGTTTATCAACCAACAACCGAGCATCATCTAACTTATCTTCGCTGCCTTTAACTATAATGACAAACTCGCCTTTTTGCAGTACTGAGTCTTGAATAAATGTATCTAAAACCAACTCAGCAGAATTCCGTATAACTCGCTCATGCTTTTTCGTCAGCTCTTTAACGACAGCAATTTCACGATCATTACCTAATATATTAACCATATCTTGCAAGGCAGGTATTAGACGATGTGTTGACTCGTAAAATACGCTGGTTTGCTGCAAATGTCTCATACTCGTTAATACATCTTGTCTAGCTTGTGACTTAGCCGGCAAAAAGCCCCAAAATGTAAATTGATGCGTAGGCAAACCCGCTATAGATAAAGCGGCAACAATTGCACTAGGTCCTGGCACAGCCACTACCGAGAATCCTGCCTCTCTAACCGCATTTACAACGATATAGCCCGGATCGCTAATTAATGGCGTACCTGCATCAGATATCAATGCAATCGACTGACCATCTTCTAATCGCGTTAGCAACAATTGCACTTGCTGCTCTTCATTGTGATCATGCAAAGCCACCATAGGCGTGTCTATACCATACCGGCTCAGTAAAGGTTTACTATGCCGTGTATCCTCAGCAGCAATAAAATCAACGAATTTAAGCGTATCGACAGCTCGTTGACTCATATCAGATAAATTACCTATAGGCGTTGCTACTATGTAAAGGCTCGCGGTATCAGTCAATTTTTCCTCTCTGCATCTACGCAAATGACAATTTCTGTAAAAGCTGAGCTTATGCACAAACTTTCATTTAATTAAATGGTATTATCCAATTACATAATAAACAACCTGCAACGACAAAGATAGCCTCTAGATTTATGAAAAAGCTCTATATTTATCAATTATTTACAATAATATGCACAGTATTAGCATTAACTGCCTGTACTAGTCAGTCGATTGTGCGCAATACGACCAATGAAACAGCTGCCGAACGTCCGCGCTCACAAAAAGATTTGCTGCGATATTACAACCAACAGGCAAACGTTTCAGAAGCAGAAAGGAAAGCTTATTACCAGCTGTTAGCCTCTGAAATTCTTACCGACCAAGAAAAATACCAAGAGTCCGCACGCAAGCTTCGTACTATCGATAGAAATGCTTTAAAAGACGAATACATCGACCGTGTTTTGATTCTTGAAGCACGCCTAGCAACAGTACGTGGCCAATATCCACTGGCCCTACAAAAATTACCTGAACTTAAAGAGAATGCCCCCGAGCATGTCAAGTTACGTGCTTTAGAAACCAAAGCTATTGCGCTTAATGGTGCGGGTTACTCATTAGAAAGTATTATTGCTTATATTGAACTGAGCGAGGCCGACCCCGCATCAACCAAACTTAATCAATACCACGAAGTCATATGGAAAAGTTTAAACAACTTGACCGACATTGAACGCAACGATGCACTCGTTTCAAATAACAACC
>JAHDBX010000069.1:2813-4466 GCA_020630145.1 Gammaproteobacteria bacterium
GGGTTGGATACAATTAGCTAATGACATCGAAACCGGCCGTATATCAGGCTATGAAGATACCATTACCATTGATGCTTGGAAACAATCACACCTTACACATCCAGCTTATAACTTTGTCGATAGCATGCTAAAAGCGGAAAAAAACAATATCGATTTATCACAGCCTAAGCATATTGCTTTATTGCTCCCTATTAACGACAAACGCTATGGAGGGTCAGCTACCGCCATTAAAGACGGTTTTTTAGCTGCCTACTTCTCTGAACAAAATAAGTTTGGCGATAACAAGCAAAATATCAACGATATTCAGATTAGCGTGATTGATATAAACAGCTCAGGCGAAACAATTGAAGAAAAGGTTGCTCAACTACAAGAACGGGGTGTTGATATTGTCGTCGGACCACTCGCAAAAGAGAATGTTGATAAAGTATTGCGTAGTGAACTACCAATACCAGTACTCACCCTCAACCAAAGCCTTGAAGAAGCGAATAACCAACAAGTATTTCAGTTCGGTCTAATCCCTGAAAACGAAGCTAATCAAGCAGCAGAGCTTGCCATATCACGTGGAGAAAATACAGCGGCGGTTATTTACCCTAAAAGTCGTTTTGGAGACAGGCTTTATACTGCATTTAAAAAACGCTACGAAGAGCTTGGCGGGCAAGTATTATCGTCTAGCGTTTATATCGAGTCAGCTAGCGATCATAAAGCAGCGATCCAACAAAACTTTAATATCCATCAAAGCCATAATAGACAAGCTATCTTGGCGTCTGTTTTGCGTAAAAAACCAGAGTTTGAGCCGCGTAACCGAAAAGACATTCAAACTGTATTTTTAATTGCTAACAGCGTTCAAGGCCGTCTTCTTAAGCCCCAACTTAAATTCCATAATGTTATAGACATACCTATCTACGCCACATCTAGAGTTTACTCTGGTACATCGCAAAGCAATAAAGACCGTGACTTAAATGGTATTGTATTTACAGAAACGCCCTGGCTTATCTATAAAGATAAGTTCGCAGAGTACAAAAACATACAAAGCTTATGGCCTAAAACAGCCAACAGATATAGCAGACTGTACGCACTAGGTATAGATGCTTACATGATACTTCCACACTTACAACGACTGCAAGCAGATCAAAATGAACGTTTTAATGGCGTAAGTGGAAGCATTAGCTTAAATGCTGAGCGCAAATTAGAACGAGAGCTTGTTTGGGCACAATTTAAAAAAGGCGAAGCCGAACTACTTGGTTTTACATCTTTAGATAAAAACCAAGCACTTGAAAAAAGCGGTAATGTCCTACCCCAATAATTAGAATGGAATACGATGTTAAACACTCGTCAAACTGGCATGGATGCCGAAAACCTTGCTGTAAAGCATATACGTAAACACGGCCACAAAGTCACCAACAGGAATTATCATTCACCTTATGGTGAAATTGATATTATTAGTACATATAAACAATGTATTGTTTTTATAGAAGTGCGTTACCGTAAAAGCAAACTGTACGGCAAAGCAATAGAAACTGTCTCCAGGCATAAACAGAATAGAATCATTAAAACAGCGGAATGTTTTTTGCAACAGTTTCCACAATACAAAGACATGGAAGCTCGCTTTGATGTAATAGGTATCGAAGGCACAGACAAACGGCAAGTTGACTG
>JAHDBX010000069.1:4485-7765 GCA_020630145.1 Gammaproteobacteria bacterium
TAGGTATATATCGCCCAGTTTTATCAAGATAATCAGTGAAATGTTCACCATGTAATTTACGAAGATATGGCTCTTCCACATGTTTTACATGCATATCTATTGCCAAATATGCGATGCCAATCAACAATAACATTATTATATGCGGAGACAATATTAATAAACCAAAGCCAAATAATATTACGCCCGAATAAATGGGGTTTCTGACAAGCGAATAAATACCATGCGTAATTAAGGCCGTTTCCTCGGAACTATCAACACCAATTCTCCAGCTTTTTCCCATTTGTACTTGAGCAGCGTTCGTTAAAATAATACCTGCTGCGGTTAATAAAAAGCCAATAGTATCTCCATAAACTCCTAGCTCAAGTTGCGGATACAAAATTTCACTATAAATACATATACTGGCGATCAGCACACCTAGAAAGGTAATGAGAACCAGCGAACTGGATATTTTATTTATTAAGGAGGACTCACCGCTTGCAGCACGGATACCATGATCACCGGTTAGCCTATATTGCAACACCACTCTTCCTACAACCGCTACCACAATAAAGATAGCAATCATTATTAAGGACATAGAACCATTAAAACCAGAAGTTTATTTTACAACACGTAACTTCGGACGAGCTGAAGCTGCAGAAGGTTTTTTCTCTTTTACACCATTATCATCAATAGGATCTGGTGATTCATCATCGTAATCACTAAAAGCCATACCCTGACCATTTTCTTTTGCATAAATAGCTAAGACAGCACTTACTGGGCAATATATTTCCCTTGATGCACCGTTAAAGCGAGCAGTAAAAGTGACGACATCATTACCCAAAGACAGGGTTTGCACAGCCATTGGTCCTACGTTTAATATGATTTTACCATTTTGAATAAATTCCTCAGGGACCATAACCGTATCAGCTTCTGCATCAACCAATAAATGCGGTGTTGCATTATTATCAATAATCCACTGGTATATTGCACGAATTAAATAGGGTCTGCTGGAATTCATGAAATAGGGTTATACGTTTTTTCAATTAAGGATAGACTTTGCCTAAATGCGGGCAAGTTAAATACACGATCGGCATAAGCTTGCACGCCACGAGCTTGGCGAGGCAAATCAATACCAAAATGCTTCAAACGCCACAGCACAGGGATAATAGTGCAATCAATTAAACTAATATCTTGATACATAAAATACGGTGTATGCGCTACCGCATCATTAATATCAACAATGCTTTCACGCAAATACTTACGGGCCTTATCAGATTCTCTGCCGTTATCTTCTAAAATTTTATCAACCAAGGGATACCATTGAGATTCAATACGAAACAAGATCAAGCGCGAACGAGCCCTTTCTGTAGGGTCAACAGGTAATAACGGCGGATGTGGAAAACGTTCATCGATATAATCAATAATCACACGCGAATCGTACAACACTAAATCACGATCAATTAATGTTGGACTATAACCATGAGGGTTAACTGTTAATAAATCATCCGGTGGGCGTGATGGATCGTAATCTTCAACTTCACACACTACATCTTTGGCCATCATAACTAAACGGGCACGGTGACTTCGATAACAACGAGGATCTGAGAAAAGCGTCATTACCGACCGATATACGTTTTCTTTTGCCATGATTTACTCCTGTAGCATAATCTGGATTATAGAAACTTATGTATTAATCAGCCAGTTTAACTAATTTCGATATTGAAAAGCAAATCGAGAGTAAGAATTGTTGCGTTTGCACAAAAAAAGCCGGCGTTTTACAACACCAGCTTTTAAAAACGATCTTAATTTCAGTTTTAGTGTACGTCTTTCCAGTATTCCTTTTTAAGCTGGTAAGCCAACCACCCGAATAGGCCTAAGAACAATAACACCCAAAAACCTAATTTACCACGAACCATTTTTGCTGGCTCACCACTATAAACAAGGAAGTTAGTGATGTCTAAGGCAACTTGGTCAAACTCTTCAACGTTTAACTCACCTTCTTTGATAATTTCAAAGCCAGTAATCACTTTACTCGTATGGCCATGTCCATCATCATGTTCTTCGTAGACAGGCTGTTGCTCACCTTGTAAGTGCTGCAGAACATTAGGCATACCGACTAATGGGAAAGCTGCGTTGTTAGCCCCAAAAGCACGTGAGTCATCTTTATAAAAAGTACGCAAATAAGTGTATAACCAATCTGCACCACGAGACCTAGCAATCAAATTCAAATCAGGCGGTACAACACCGAATGCTGCTTCTGCATAATCTGTGTCCATAGCAATAGTCATTAAGTCGCCTACTTTCTTTTGCTCGCCTTTTTTATTACTGGTGAAGATGAGGTTCTCTAACAATTCCTTGTCAGTTAAACCCAAATCTTTGCCTACACGGTTAAAACGCTGATACCCAAGTGCATGACATCCCATACAGTAGTTAACGTAGTATTTAGCGCCACGCTGTAATGAAGGACGGTCACCTAAGTCAACATCGGCATTATCTAAAGGGTAACCACCGCCTGCTGCCTGAGTTTGCGCCCAGAATGATAATGGCAACAATACGGCAAATAACAATATAATTAGCTTTTTCATTTGAATGTTACCCTCTCTGGAACCGGCTTTAATTTTTCTTTTCGGCTACTGATATCTGCATAAATAAATACGGCTAAATATACAAGACCCAATACAACGGTTGTAATAATCACATTCATTTCTGCGCCTGTAGAAACAGCATCAAAAATTAGATACAACACAAAAGCAGCTAACAAACCTAAAACAACTTTAGTCACTAAAGCCGCAGGTGTTTTGTTTTCATTTGAGCCGACTACATACAAACCAGCAAAGAAGAAGAAATACACAATACTGAATATTTGCGCTAATTTTGTGAACATGGGTGTTGGAGCCTTCATACCTAAATAACCTAAAACAAAGAAAGATATGATAAAGCTCGTTAGCAACAACTTGTAACCAAATGAGCGGTAGCGTATTGATTTAATTGGGCTACGGTCTATCCACGGCAAGAAGAAAAGCACAACTATCGCTCCACCCATACCTAGCACACCACCAAACTTATGAGGAATGGCACGTAGAATGGCGTAGAACGGTGTGAAATACCACAGCGGTGCAATATGCTCTGGTGTCTTCAAGGGGTTGGCTGGTATAAAGTTAGCTGGCTCCAAGAAGTAAATATACATTTCAGGTGCATAGAAGATAATCGCAAAGAAAACCATCATAAACACAACAACACCAACAATATCTTTCACTGTGTAATATGGGTGGAAAGGTACTGTGTCTTTTTTGGTTTTCAC
>JAHDBX010000070.1 GCA_020630145.1 Gammaproteobacteria bacterium
GCATCTCGCTTAATTTCATACTGATATAGATAGTAAAATAAAGGTATCCAAAGTAATAAATGCCCTACACCCATTAAGTGAACATTTTTACTGACGTAATATACCAACAAGCCACTAAATGCAGTCAATACAAAACAAAGTAAAACATAACGAGCTGCTTTTTGTTTCCACACAAATACTATCGATGCGATAAAAACTAAGCTCATCCAATTCATCCAGTATTGAACAGCGAGCGGCAATGCTGCCATTTGCACATTAATTTCATTCATCATGTCACCCATATCTTCTCCTTATTCAGCAAGTACAAATTATGTGTAATATACCGTATTTTTATAATGACTATTAAGTGGGCTTTATTGTATTACCTTATTAGCAGGTGTAAAGTTATATTGAAAACGTTTTTATGCATTTGTTTAGCGGCCCTCATGTTTGTGAGGTCAATTATATAAAGAGTAATAATTATGAAGACTGAAATACCTCTCGACAGTATTGGCTGGGATAACTCTGTGCCACCTAATGGCTTTATTAAACGACCTGATATTTCAGACGATAATAGTAATGACCAAGGCTTAGATACGCCGGACTATGATGGCTTAGAAACTACCCCCGAACACAGAAACCTTGCCGCAGGTGACCCAACTTGTGCAGGCTGGACACGTGATTATAACGACCCAAATGTGAGCGCATTACGGGAAAAATTTAAACAACATAATGGTATTAAAGGTTTAGAAATAGTATCGCCATCTGAACCCGAACTTGCTGCCAAACTGCTCCACAGAGATGGTTTTGTAGTTGTACGCGATGTTCTAAACCCAGAACAATTGGCGCGTATAAAAAAGGCCTCAGACGTAGCCGTTCAAGACCTTGTTGCTGCCGACCGTGATTGCTCAGCAGGCGGTGGTGCCGGCGGTTTACCCCATCGCTATTCTTTTGGTGGTGGCTCAGCTTCACGCCAAATGTTACATATTAAAGAGTGGTGTGAATTAATTGAGCTAGAAACAACTCAGCCTATTTTAGAGGCTATTTTTGGCTCCTCTAGCTATATAGTGAGCGGTGGTGGTGGTGACGTTGCCTTACCCGGCGCTATTGAGTACCAAGGTCTACATTCAGATAATATATGGACTGAGCCACATGACCCATCTGGACGTATTACCATGCGTGAATTACCCGTACCGATGGTTACCATTAACTTTCCTATGATAGACCTTACGCCTGAAAATGGCCCAATCAGGCAAATTCCTGGTACACAACATTCGCGCGCACCTATCCCTAATTTAATTGATGAACCGGACTGGATGAAGCTAAGCACCTTGTGCCCAGCACCCGCCGGCTGTGCGATATTTAGAGACATTCGGGCGTGGCACGGTGGCACACCTAATTTATCAAATGATATAAGAGCCATGCCCAATATAGAATATATGGCACCCTGGTTTCGTAGTGATATTCTTATTCGTTGTATGCCATATGAACGCTGGCGCGAATTGTCTCCCCACGCACAACGTATCTGCCGTCACATTATGTGTGGCAAAGACGAAAAAATTATTGGCGCAGGTTATATGAACCCACGCGCTAAAATGCGTGAAGCGTATAAAGAAGAAGAACTACGTAAAATGAGTGCTGAAGAACGAGCGCATTATATGCATCGTTTATAATAAAAATAGTGTGCATTAGAGCTGATTAATCAGCTCTAATGAAACCTCTATATATCTTTATGAGCGTATGGCAATATAAGACCCGCTGCCTATTAATAAACTACCTGAACCATAACGTAAATACCTTGCACCTAATGTACCCTTAAAAATTTTGCCCGACTTTAAGGTTGCATAAGCATACAGCAACATAACCCCGCCAATTGCTACAGTAGCAACAAATAATATAATGATAATATCTAGAGCATTAACATTTGCCAAATCTATAAAGGCCGGGAAGAAGCTAATATAAAACAATATAGCCTTAGGGTTACTAAGTGTTGTTAGTAAACCAGCAAAAAAATGCGTTGCATGGCGCACTGTTGGATTTAATGTTGTTTTATTCTCACTCGGCTTAGTAAGCAACATTTTCACACCTAAATAAATTAAATATGCTGCGCCAGCATATTTAACCACTAAGAAGAAACTGCCAAGCAATTGAGACAAGGTCGACAAACCATATATTGCCAGAGCAATAAATACAAAGTCACCTGCAACAATACCTACAGCTGCTGCTGCACCAGCAGCAAAACCATGTGACAATGTTCTCAGCATAACAAGCATCACTCCCGGCCCAGGTAAAACAGCTAAAACGAGCATGGCAAAAAAAAGAGCTAATGTAATTGAAAGAGTCATGCTTACCTTTTTTCTTATCTAGAAAACCGTTTATTCTAGTATGGGTTTAAAAAAACTTCGCTCGTAACTTACAATACAATTAGTATCATCAGCATATTTAAATGCAGCTATACAATCATCGTCTCTTAATGAGTCTTTTCTATATTGCTCATACTCAGCCAAAGAGGGAAAAGAAAATAATGCCAAAGCTATATTGTTAGCACCTTCCGATGGCAAAAAGTAACCGTGATGCGCACCACCAAACTTATTAACCAGTGGAATCCAACGCTTTGCGTAGGTTTCAAATTCTGCTAGCTTTTTAGGCTCAATAATATATTTGATATAACATGTAATCATTACAAGCCCTTTGAATATTACTGCTTTTCTAAGATATAAATAAAATCGTCTTGCTTGGCTCTTAATGTTTTTTCATCAAGATCCATAATTTGAATTTGATTACGGCCAACTTTAATAATGTCACCTTCAATAGTGAACTCATCAGGTGTTAATGCTTCACCATTCGATATCGTCGTTAGCTGCTTACCTTTGAACTCCCAAACATTATTCATATCAGCCACTTTCATCGCTTCCATCTTCATCATTAGCCACTTACCTTGTAAATCTTCAGGGTTAAAATCCGTAGCTTGCGCGCAAAAAGATGAAAAAAGTATTGTTGTGATTAATAATAATTTGTTCATGTTAAACGTACCTTATATTGTTCTATCGTAATATTACTTAGATGCTTTTTTAAACCAAAATTCAATTTCATCTGTTTCAAGCTCAAACTCAGCGGAATGCTCAACTAATGCTGGCACATGATACCAATCACCCACGCCAAAACGTTGAACTTTATCGCCTACCGTTAATATTAGTTCACCACGTGTGATAACACCATAATTATCTGTATCGTGTTTATGTATAGGAATTGATGTGCCTGCAGGATAAGAAGCAAACAACACATCGCTATTTTCAGCGCTTAGTTTGTACGCATCAAAACGACCATCATAAAGTGGTAATGTCTTAATTTTGTCAGGGTATTGTCCAGCCATAGCTATGCCTTACTCATGAGCAAGCCTTATTTTTGACTCGGCATTTGCATAAGTTCAGACACTTCTAATGAACCGCCAATCTCTAAAAACGGGCATGTTTTACCCATTGCGAGTGCTGTATCCATAGAATCGGCTTCAACCACAGTATATCCCGACATCATCGTTATGCCACCATTACCAATACTGCCATCCGGGCTTATTGTCATTGTATTTTTTAATGGATTTGCAGGGCTAATAGCTGCGCTGCCTAAGGAAGATAACCATTCCATATACTTTGCAAAATGCTGCTTACCTTCTTCAGGCGTAGATGGTTGATTACCACCAAGATAGAATATAACGTATTGGGCCATAATTAATCCCCCTCATATGTGATTTCAGAACATATTACTGTGAATAAACCGTATAACAATAATATAAGCTTACCATAGACATAAGACTCATATTATTACTATAAGTATAGTGACTATATATGCTTTTCTGAGGGTATAAACTAAATAAGGGTATAAAAAAATGCCTTGGTTAAATAGATGAACTATTCAACGAAGGCACTTGGAAAACTAATAATAACTTTTATAGTTTATCGTTTTAACGCACCTATGCCAGAAAAACGAAATGCTTCTTCTTGCAATGCGTCAATTTCCTTATTCGATAACTGATCATGAGCTACTGTAATACGACCTAAAAATACTAGCGGCAGTTCATTAGCTCTATTTTCTAAGTGAGCTTTAATCGCTTCCGCCGTTGCAGCACCGACATCATCACCCATCCGCATTGGTGTAGCGTCTAGTTCACCTCGACGAATAGCATCTAGTTCAAGGCCTGTACCACCCCAACCTGTTGAGAAAATACTTTTATGTTTTTTTTCTGCAACCAACGCTTCTGTAGAACCCATTGCCATAGCCGTATTCGCATTATGAATTACAGTGACTTCAGGGTATGCCTGCAGTATGCGATTAGTTCCATCAAAGCCACCTTCACGTTGATATTCACCATAGTGCTCATAAGCCATTTTCCAACCGCCTTTTTTGGTTATACAGTCTTTAAAATCACCTGAACGCTGATTATCTGTAATACCAGGTATGCCTCGATTCATAGCAAATGTAATATTTTTGCCTAAGCGCTCTAGCATATAATTACAAATAACTTGGGCACCATAGGCAGATGAAAAATCAAACCACCCTGCAGGCTGATTTTTTAAATCTTTCAATGGCGTATGAAAAGCCCAAACAAAGGTTGTTAAGTCTTTAGAGCCGGATAGCTTATCTATATTATCTGCTTGTGTTGCCAATTCAGAAGGACCAAAAATAATGAAATCATATAAATCGGCATCTTGTAGCACTTGTGTTGCATACGTTGCTTGCAATGAATGTTCAACTTGGCGTGATGCAAATTCGCGTGTTTTATATTTTATACCCAGCTGATCTAAACGTTTGGTTAAAGCCATATAATTACGCGCCCAAAAATCCGATACATCTGCTGATGGATAAATTAAAGCAATTTCAATCGGTTTATCTTGTTTGCCTTTATACTTAACTGCTTTCTTACCCGTAACCTCCTGTAGCTTTTCTAACTTGCCCGGTTCATTTACTTGCTGCGGCAACCAATGATCACGCTTAGCATCACCGGGCAATTTTTTTAATGGTAACTTTCCTGCAATTGCTGGCAACGTTATTCCTGCAATTGCGACTAAACACATCACCTTAAATATCTTTTTCATATTATTTCCCCCTAAATATTAATATAGCTTTAATAACTAGCCACTTACTGCTGGCGTACCCGAAGTTAGGTTTCCTATTGCAAGTAACACGATTAAAACTGCTGAAATCACACCCACTAATTTAAATAACTTAAGGTTATCAGGAGATGCGAATACTGCTTTTATACCTTTGGCTCCATCTCTATCTTTCTTTTGCAACCAAGTATAAAAAGCAACTGATAAGATGATTACAACGCCCGATGCAACAGACTGCCAAAAGAACTCTATGCGTAGAGTTACCAAAGCATTAATCATCATTGAAAGTAGCAACACACCGGCAAAAGAACCTAACATTGCAGCGCGACCACCAAATAAAGATGTGCCACCTACTACTACAGCAGCTATAACATGCAAATTAAAATAAGGTGCTGATGTAGCCTGAACAGCATTTAACTTACCCGTTAACATCACCCCAGCTAAACCCGCCATAGCACCCATTAACATATAGGCATAAACTTTATAACGATCAACAGAGATACCTGTCATTTCAGCTGCTTCTGGGTTAGAACCAATAGCTATTGAGTAACGACCAAAGAATGTACGTTTTAATAAAAAATAACCCAATACAAATGTCGCTATGCCTATCAATACAGGTATGGGTAAAAAGTTAGGTAAACGCCCTCTACCAATATCTGTTATTAAATCTGGAAAACGCGCTAAAACTAAGCCTTTTGCGAGTACTAAGGCAAAACCTCGATACACCAAGTCCATAGCCAATGTACCTATTAAATCCGGCACCTTAAACTTGGTAATAATTAAACCGTTCAGCAAGCCAAACAACGACCCAATTGTTAATGCACAAAGTACGCCTACCCATGCCGGAAAAGCATAAACCTTAATTAAAAAGGCCATAATAATGGCCGTTAAAGCTGCAACAGAACCAATCGATAAATCAATACCGCGTTGCGTAATAACAAAAGTCATCGCCATAGCCATGGGTAAATACAATGCGGCTTCCATTAAAATAATATTCAGATTAGATAACCTGAAATACCTTGCAGGCTCTACTACTCCCATAAAGCCCATAATCAAAAAGATCATTGCTAATGGGCCAATAATGGCAATGTACGGTTCTAATTTTTCATTTAAATTTTTTGTTGTTAATACAGTCATTTTGGCTCCCTACGCAGCTTGTTTATTCGCACCAACAATCAAGCCTAAGACTTCTTGTTTATCAGTTTCATTAGTTTTAACAACGCCAGCACATTTACCACGACGCATTACATGAATTCGATCAGACACCTCAAACACATCATCTAACGAATGTGAAATAAGAATAATGGCAAGACCCTGTGCTTTAAGTGTGTCGATTAACTTGAGTGTGCGAGCCGTTTCCTGTGGCCCTAATGCCGCCGTTGGTTCGTCCATCACCAGTACACGCAAGTCAGAATGGTAAACCGCTCTCGCAATCGCTATTGCTTGGCGCTGCCCGCCTGATAAACTTTCTGCAGGCGCATCCATATTTTTTAAAACAACGCCTAGGCGCTCTTTTAATACACGCTCAGCTTCACTCCGCATTTTTTCGTTATCAAGATAAGATATACCCGCGAATTTTTTTGATAGCTCTGCACCCAAAAACATATTAGATGCCGCATCCAAATGATCTGCCAATGCTAAGGTTTGATAAACAGCATCAATGCCTTTTTCAATAGCATCAGAATGACTATTCATGACTAAGTCTTTGCCATCCATTTCAATCGTGCCATCCGTAGGCTGATAGACACCTGTGAGCACTTTTATTAGCGTCGACTTACCCGCACCATTGTCACCGACTATGGCTAAGACCTCTCCGCTGTAGGCCTCTAAATTAACACTCTCCAGCGCTTTCACACCCCCGAAGCGCTTATTAATCTTTTTCATCGAAATAATAGGTTTTTCATTTACCATTGCTAGTCCCCCCGCTAATGAAACTCACCTTTCACCGTGTAAAAATCATAAATTAAACTTTTACGTTACCGGTAACGTAAAGTAGCTTTTTACCGCTTAAGTGTCAACATTTTTTAATGTATTAAAAAATGTCTTTTAAAATCATGTACTTAAAAAACAACTGGTCTGCTTTAAGGTGAGAGCAATGTAGAATTACACATAGAATTGCGGTGCGTATGAACATAGTTGCAATGCCCATATAGAGAAGATTATGAGGTGAAATATGTCGAGATGTTAATTCAAAAATAGCAGCATTTAGCATAGCCAATTAGGGCTCAGGAACCTGCCGGTTTGATAATGTTTATTACTTACAAAGCTGATTTAATTTTGCATATTGAAGTAACATAATTGTTTTAGCGTCTTTTATTTCACCTGATGCAATCATGTTATAAGCTTTCGTAAAATCAAGTTCAAGCACTTCAATATTTTCTTGTTCATGCGCTAAACCACCACCTTCAGAAACTTTCATACTCTTAGTATATTCAGCAACAAAAAAATAGAGAATCTCGGTCACCGAACCAGGTGACATATAAGTTTCAAATATCTTTTCTACTTTATCAATTTTATAGCCTGTTTCTTCTTCCGTCTCTTTTTTTATGCAGTCTTCTGCATTGTCTTCATCAAGCAATCCCGCGCAGGCCTCTATTAACATGCCATCTGCATTACCATTTATAAAAGTGGGTATGCGAAATTGGCGCGTTAAG
>JAHDBX010000071.1:0-1974 GCA_020630145.1 Gammaproteobacteria bacterium
ACTGATTTTATTTAGTTTATTAATTAAGAATCGAGATTCATAATGCTGGGGTCGGCGGTTCAAGTCCGCCCGTAGCTACCAACAAAATCAAGACTTACATTATTTATAATGTTTTTCACTGCTTTACCCCATATAGTTTGTCATCACCCAAAATGCTAAAAATAGCCAAGAATACGTTTATACGTGAATTTTTATGTAGCGAGTGTTTTCTATATACTTAATTCTGAATATGTTTGGCTTTGGCTTGAGGCAATATATTCAAAACCTTGTTTCCACCTAAGGCTGGTCATTTATCTTCTGCAAGTAGTTACAAAATATGCAGATATTAAAGGTAATGCGTCCGCTTAGAATTTACTGTTGCGTAGTGTCACTTTATAACGTCTTAAGGTGTAATTTACTATTGAGATGTTAGTGAGTTTTTCCTGGAAGTTATTAATCTTTATATCAGCGATATTTTTATAAATTCGAATATTGAATTTTTAGTCACTCACATAATCACTAAAATTTTTTATACACCTTGAATCTGTTTGGCACATTAATTTTTTATTTTGCATGCTTTTCTTTTTGTACTTTATTTCTCTTCTGCTATAAAGTATCTATTATATTAGTTAATCATTTTTGTATTAATTTTTATCTGACAAAATTATCATGCGTAGAATTTTGATATGATATTTTTATCACAACTATTCTTTATGCTTGCAAGGATATAGCTATAAATACAGCATTTTTAAGGCGTTAATCTTTTGGCACACTAGTTGCATTATTTAATAAACTGCTAATAAAAGTGCTGTTAACTTTTCATTAGTAGTTTTTTTAAAACGATTAAATTACCTTTACATTAAAGAGGGGAGATAATGAATAAATTTAAACTAACTACTTTGGTAGTAGCTCTATGCATGGGAGGGGTGAGTCAAGTCACCTATGCAGGAACTGCTGAAGCCAAGAAATGGATCAAGAAAGAATTCCAACCTTCAACGCTTTCCAAGAAAGAGCAAGAGAAGGAAATGAAATGGTTTATTGATGCAGCTAAACCGTATAAAGGTATGGAAATTAATGTTTTGTCAGAAACTATTCCTACACATACTTACGAGTCAAAAGTATTAAGTAAAGCATTTGAAGAAATTACAGGTATTAAAGTTAATCACCAGTTGTTAGGTGAAGGTGAAGTTGTTCAAGCCGTACAAACACAAATGCAAACGAAGCGTAATCTTTATGATGGTTATATTAATGACTCTGATTTGATTGGTACGCACTCTAGATTGCAGCTTGCTGTTAACCTGACGGACTGGATGAAAGGAAAAGCAAAGAATATTACTAACCCTATGTTAGATCTTGATGACTTTATGGGCTTAGAATTCACTACTGGTCCAGATGGTGATATTTATCAGCTACCTGATCAACAGTTTGCTAACCTTTATTGGTTTAGATATGACTGGTACCAACGCCCCGAGTTGAAGAAGCAATTTAGAGAGATCTATGGTTATGAATTAGGTGTACCTGTTAACTGGTCAGCCTATGAAGATATTGCTGAATTTTTCTCAGTTCATGTAAAAGAAATTGATGGCGTAAGAATATATGGCCATATGGATTATGGTAAGCGCGCACCTGATTTAGGTTGGCGTATGACTGATGCATGGTTATCTATGGCGGGTGCAGGTAGTAAAGGTGTGCCTAATGGTAAACCTGTTGATGAATGGGGTATCCGTATGGAAGCAGGTACATGTAACCCTGTTGGTGCTTCTGTATCACGTGGTGGTGCTGCAAATAGCCCTGCTGCTGTTTATGCTATTCGCAAGTGGGATGAGTGGTTACGTAAGTATGCGCCTCCAGGTGCAGCAAGTTTTGACTTCTATCAGTCACTGCCTTCTCTATCACAAGGTAATGTAGCTCAGCAAATATTCTGGTACACAGCTTTCACAGCAGCTATGGTTGCTCCTAAGAGTGAAGGTAACAACACTGTTGATGATGCAGGCA
>JAHDBX010000071.1:1984-7724 GCA_020630145.1 Gammaproteobacteria bacterium
AGAAGGTCAAAAGCTTGGTTATCAAGATGCGGGTTCGTGGACTTTCTTCAAGTCAACACCTGAGAAACGTCGTCAAGCAGCATGGTTATATGCACAGTTTGTTGTATCTAAGACTGTTTCTTTGAAGAAAACACACGTTGGTTTAACACCTATTCGTGATAGTGATATCCGTCATGAGTCATTTACAAAACGTGCGCCTGAGCTAGGTGGTTTAGTTGAGTTTTATCGCTCTCCAGATCGCGTTCTATGGACGCCTACTGGTGTAAATGTACCTGACTATCCTAAGTTAGCTCAAATCTGGTGGCAGCAAATTGGTGACGTAAACTCTGGTGCATTTACTGCTCAAGAGGCTATGGATCGTCTTGCTGAAGAAATGGATTTAGTTATGTCTCGTATGCAAGCAGCTGATGAACGTGCAAAAACATACGGTGGCTGTGGTCCTCGTTTGAATAAGCCTCAAGACCCAAGTGTGTGGCTAAACAAAGCGGGTTCGCCTAAAGCTAAACGTAATGAAAAGCCAAAAGGTAAAACCATCGATTATGATGAATTACTGAAACGTTGGAAAAGTTAAGTAATTTCATTATGTAGTATGTAGAAAACTATTTAAAAATGTACAGGGAAGTACTTTTTAAATATTGAATGAATAAGAAAATCTTTTCTAAGTAAATAGAAAGAGGGCTGAAAACTCCCTTTTCCTTAAAAGAAACACAATCAAATAGCATTATATTGTATGACGAGGCTCTGTTAGTAGAGAGCTATGCTTCTACAAGCTAATTGAAATATTTATTAAATAAAACATAAGGGCGCGAGTTTATGTCGCTAGAACTTAAAGGCATTACCAAAGAAGTGGGTGCCGAAACACATATTTATGAAACTGACCTGGTGCTAAAAGAAGGTAGTTTTAATGTTTTGTTAGGAACCACCTTGGCTGGTAAAACAACATTAATGCGCCTTATGGCAGGTCTTGATAAACCTAGCAATGGTGAGGTTTGGTTTAAAGGTCAAAATGTGACAGGAATACCTGTTCAAAAACGCAGTGTATCAATGGTTTATCAGCAGTTTATTAATTATCCGAACATGACAGTTTTCGATAATATCGCTTCGCCATTAAAAATATTAAATGTAAGTGATGCAGAAATTAAGGCGCGAGTAGGTAAATTGGCTGAATTACTGAAGCTATCAAAAATGCTTGATCGTTTGCCAAAAGAGTTATCTGGTGGTCAACAGCAAAGAACAGCAATGGCTAGAGCACTCATTAAAAATAGTGAACTCATTCTGTTAGACGAACCGCTAGCAAACTTAGATTACAAACTGCGAGAAGAGCTGCGTGATGAATTGCCTAAGATCATTGAAGAAAGTGGTTCAACGGTTGTTTATGCAACAACAGAGCCAACAGAAGCGCTATTGCTAAGTGGTTGTACTGTAGCCATGCATGAAGGCAAGGTTGCAGAATATGGCCCAGCTTTAGATATATACCGTAAACCTAAATATCTAACAAGTGCTGAAGTTTATTCAGAGCCGCCGATCAATACAGCTGTTATTGAAAAGAAAGGCGATCACTTTATTTTTAATGATACGGTTAATTGGCCAGTTAAAGAAGCATATAAAAACATCAGTGATGGAAATTATACTTTAGGTGTGCGTCCCCATAATTTAAGTTTGCAGCCAAATGGTGGTAAGCAAATTAAAGTTAACGGTTTAGTTAAGGTGGTAGAGATTAGTGGTTCAGAAAGTATGGTTCATGTTTCTGTAGATGAACATAATTGGGTGTCGCTATCACATGGCGTGCATAAATTTGAAATAGGTGAACATGTTGAAATGTATATAGATATTGAAGACTGTCTTTATTTTTATAAGAACGGTAGACGAGTATCTCTATAGATTCATTAAACATGAACTTAGTAAAAAAAATATAAGTATATATTATGGCAAAATTATCTTTTAAAAATGTTAAACATAGCTATTTAGCTAATCCTCAAAATCCAAGTGATTATGCTTTGCAAGATGTTGACTTTACATGGTCTGATGGTGGTGCCTATGCACTTTTAGGGCCATCTGGTTGTGGTAAAACAACACTGCTCAATATAATTTCTGGTTTGTTAAAACCTTCGGAAGGGCAAATACTATTTGATAGCACTGATGTAACGGCTATGTCACCTGATCAACGACATATTGCACAGGTGTTTCAATTTCCTGTGATCTACGACACGATGACGGTTTATGACAATCTGGCATTTCCTTTAAAGAATAGGGGTGTTGATGAAGCGAGCATTAAACAACGTGTTGAGAAAATTGCAGAAATGCTTGATTTAAGTGGTTCATTGCATAATCGGGCGTCGGGTTTAACAGCGGATGGAAAACAAAAAATATCGTTGGGTCGTGGTTTAGTCAGAACAGATGTTAATGCAATTTTGTTTGATGAACCTCTCACCGTTATTGACCCCCATTTAAAATGGTTGTTACGTTCAAAACTTAAAGAACTTCATCAGCAAGTTAAACGCACTATGATTTACGTGACACATGACCAAACAGAGGCATTGACTTTTGCTGATAAAGTGGTGGTTATGCATGAGGGACAAATTGTTCAAGTTGGTACGCCTACAGAGTTATTTGAAAAGCCTAAGCATACTTTTGTTGGGCATTTTATTGGTTCGCCTGGTATGAATATTTTTCCATGTAAAATATTTGGCAATCGCGTTATGTTTGAGGATTATGCACTAGAGGTGCATGGTGAAATTAGTGAAAAGTTGGTTGTCGGCAAAGCAGAGGTGGGTGTTCGCCCAGAGTTTATTACGTTTTCAAATAAAGGTATACCTGTAAACGTAGTTAAGGTTGATGATATAGGCCGATTACGCATTGTAGAAGTTCGCCATAAAGGGCAGTCTTTTAAAATGGTTCTAAAAGAAGGCGAAGCTATACCCGATAAAGATGTGCATATAAGTTTTGATGTTAATCATACTCATGTGTACTGCAATGGCTGGGTTATAAATTAAGGTATTTAAATATGAGTATTAAAACAGAAAACAATAAGGCCTGGTTTTTAATTATTCCCGTTATTATATTGATGGGCTTAAATGCATTTGTGCCCTTGATGACGGTTATCAACTATTCTTTTCAAGAAACATTTGGCGATAATGTGTTCTTTTGGGAGGGCTTGAAGTGGTACGACCAAATATTACACTCTGATCGATTCCATAGTGCATTTTTAAGGCAAGTAATGTTTACATCAATTATCTTGTCAATTGAAATTCCCTTAGGTATTGCGGTTGCTTTAGCGTTACCTCGTAAAGGCGCACTAGTATCGCTTTGCTTGGTGCTTGTGGCATTGCCATTATTAATTCCTTGGAATGTAGTGGGTGCTATGTGGAATATTTTTGCTTTGCCTGACTTAGGTTTGTTAGGGAAAATGATTAATGGTATGGGTATTGATTATAACTTTACGCGTGATCCATTAGCTGCATGGTTTACTACGGTGCTTATGGATGTATGGCACTGGACGTCGTTAGTCGTATTACTCTCTTATGCGGGTCTTCGTTCTATTCCTGATGCCTATTATCAAGCTGCGAAAATTGATGGTGCGACTAATTGGGCGATATTCCGTTATATACAGCTACCTAAAATGAAAAGCGTACTTATCATTGCTATTCTCTTGCGTTTTATGGATAGCTTTATGATCTATACCGAGCCTTTTGTTTTGACAGGTGGTGGACCGGGTAACTCAACAACGTTCTTGTCAATTGATCTTGTGAAAATCGCACTTGGACAATTTGATTTAGGGCCAGCGGCAGCAATGTCACTAATCTATTTTATGTTTATATTATTTGTGTGCTGGATTTTCTACACAATAATGATGAAAGATGAAGGTAAGTAAATCATGAATAAAATTAAAGCAAGTGCAACAACGATTTATATATTGTTTTTAATGTTGCCAATTTATTGGTTGGTTAGTATGTCATTTAAAGATACTAGCGAAATATTAGGTGGCTTTACTTTGTGGCCACAAAAGGTAACGTTTCAACATTATATTACTATTTTCACTGATCCAACGTGGTATGTAGGTTATATAAACTCAATAACGTATGTGGGTCTTAATACCTTAATATCGGTTACGGTAGCATTACCGGCTGCTTATGCATTTTCACGTTATCGCTTCTTGGGTGATAAGCAAATGTTCTTTTGGTTATTAACCAATAGAATGGCTCCAGCAGCTGTATTTGCTTTGCCATCATTTCAGCTTTATTCAGCATTAGGCTTATTTGATACACATTGGGCAGTTGCACTAGCTCATTGTCTATTCAATATTCCGCTTGCTGTATGGATATTAGAAGGCTTTATGTCAGGTGTACCGAAAGAGCTAGATGAAACCGCGTTTTTAGATGGCTATTCATTCCCTCGCTTTTTCATTAAGATTTTCATTCCAACGGTAGCGGCAGGTATTGGTGTAGCAGCTTTCTTCTGTTTCATGTATTCATGGGTTGAGTTATTGTTGGCTAAGACTTTAACCTCAGTAAATGCGAAACCTATTGCAGCAATTATGACGCGAACGTCTAGTAGTGCCGGTTTTGACTTAGGCTTATTAGCCGCAGCTGGATCATTAACCATTATTCCTGGGGCAATTGTTATTTACTTTGTACGTAACTATATTGCTAAAGGCTTTGCTTTAGGGCGAGTGTAAATTAATTTTAGGAGTTAACAGTATGAGTTGGATGGCTTGGACTTGGCCTGTGGCCGTATTTTGTATTTTCGTTGTTATTGCAATAACAGTAACAGGATTTTGGGAAGTTCACTACGGTGATGGAGAGCGCCGTGGTGCTTGGGGGTTTAATACAACATGGGGTGATCGCTTGTTTATTTCGATATTAGGCTCCGGTTTTATTAATCTGCTATGGATCGGCTTGGTTGGTACAACACTCTGGATTCCTTTGTTTATATGTATTGCATATGCATTTTATGTATACAAAAAGGTGTAGTACCGTATTTAAATAGTAAATTCTAAAGACGTAGGTAAGAGTACGTAGGGATGCATGGATGCGTGTAGACAAGCACAAGTAAGCAGGCATTAGTTGGTAAGGCTAATGCTGAGCTTACAGGGATAAATATAAATTATGCTTTATAATTTATGAGTTAAGATTATTATGTGGTTTTTCATTTTATAATGACATTTTAGTGGTAAAGATATTTACCACTTTTTTTTAACATCTCTTAGCTTGAATGTATGTGACCCATGCGGGTGTGGCTTTGCAAGTAATAAGTGATTATTGCTTTTTACAGAAGGGCTCTCTTTCTGGTTGTATTTACCACTGTTTTATTATCAACCTATCCGCACTAAAATATAGTCGATCCATGCTCGTATGATTTTGCAAGGTAGATAGCTTTAAGCTATTTAAGCTCCACTCGTGTGTATCATAGAGTAATAATGACAAGCTCAAAGCGCTATTGAATAAGATGACAGTTAATAATATCGGTATGGCTTTGCTAGGTTTGTTTTCGTTTTTATAAACAAGAGTGATGATTCTTTCTTTTATTAAAGAGATACGTTTGTATTTGAAAATTTTTCTTAAATAAATGCCTTGGCTGTTAGAGGTAGGTTCTGTTCTATTTTGTAAGGCTTGATAATTAGATAATAGGCATAGCCCGTAGTTTTGTATTGATATATGGCCTCTTTTTATGAGGTTTTCATCGCATGCTAACTCTTGTGTTTTTGTGAATTGTTTTTGAGTAATAGGGAGTCTATCCCGGT